>NZ_JAYFEQ010000257.1:0-16841 GCF_055795085.1 Phormidium sp. CCY1219
AAAGTTGTCGCTACTTTTTTGAGGATATTAGATGCGGCATTAATATCGGCATTAACTAGGGAAAAGGGAAAAGTGAATAGTGAATAGTGAATAGTGAATAGTGAATAATAAAATTTTCACTTTTCACTTTTTACTTTTCACTTTTCCCTTTTTCCTTAGTCCGGCAAGGGTGAAAAAGGGAAATGGCAGGATAAAACAGTTCGATCCCAGGGGGCGATCGCCGATGAGTGTTCCCACGGCTTTGCCTCCCTACGCTACCGCCTCCCTCCCACATCCCAGGAAATCAGGGAATACCCACCCGCCAACCGGAAAAACAACCACTGACCACTGACAATTGACCACTGACAATTGACAATTGACCAATGACCAACTTTATGGCAGTAGAAATCGGCAGTTCAGGCCACATTCCCACTTGTTTCTAACCAGATTTACCGATTCGGGCGATCGGCAAAGGATTTTCTTTTCCCAAAAAATAGCGCCCCGGAGGCAAGAGCGGTTCCCTTTGATTCTCTTGAGTGTAGTATTAACCGCTCCCAAACAGAAACTCTTTCCCATTTTTTATAGCTTCGCCACCGCCAATCGGCAACAGGCACCCGCCTCCACAACAATTACCAATAACAAATACGCAATACTGCATTCCAGCAAGAGAACCAACCACAAATGACTCATCGGTCATTGGTGATTGGTCATGTGGTAACAGGTCAAGGGTCACGGGTAACAGGTTATGGGTCACGGGTCAAAGGACAAATGACAAAGGACAAAGGACAAATGACAAATGACCAATGACCACAACTTTGGTAAAATCCCGGTAAGTTCGCCATAAAATGCTGGGAGCGAATTGATTTCCATGCCGCATTTTTTCTGATTACCTGGCAAACGGGAAAGGCGGTAAAACCCGCACCAGTCCCAAGGACCGTGCGCGCGATCGCCCCAAAAGCGCCCGTACTCTGAGGACCGCTTCCTGGAGAAAGGGCGTAGGGGACAGCGCAACCCAACCATAGTCGCTCAGACAGAGGATTAGCACAGAACCTATGCAGACACTTCCCAATCCAACCGTTGCTCAACCCAGTGCCAATACTGCCCTAACCGACACTACCATTCACCGACGCAAAACCCGTCCGGTACCGGTGGGAAACGTCACCATTGGCGGTGGGCACCCGGTGGTGGTGCAGTCCATGATTAACGAAGATACCTTAGATGTGGACGGATCGGTAGCGGCAATTCGTCGCCTGCACGAAATCGGCTGCGAAATCGTCCGGGTCACGGTACCGAGTCTAGCTCATGCCAAAGCGATCGCCGAAATTAAAGCCAAACTTGCCGCCACTTACCAACCGGTGCCCCTGGTTGCAGACGTTCACCACAACGGGATGAAAATTGCCCTAGAAGTGGCCAAGCATGTGGATAAAGTCCGGATCAACCCGGGGCTTTACGTCTTTGAAAAACCCAAAGCCAACCGCAGCGAATACACCCAAGCGGAATTTGAAGAAATTGGCGCAAAAATCCGCGAGACCCTGGAACCGTTGGTGATTTCTCTGCGCGACCAAGGCAAATCCATGCGGATCGGCGTCAATCACGGGTCGTTAGCCGAAAGGATGCTATTTACCTATGGGGACACCCCCGAGGGCATGGTAGAATCCGCCCTAGAATTTATTAAAATTTGCGAATCGTTAGACTTCCGGAATCTGGTGATTTCCCTGAAGGCATCGCGAGTGCCGGTGATGCTGGCGGCGTATCGGCTGATGGTGCAGCGGATGGACGCCCTGGGAATGGATTATCCCCTGCATTTAGGGGTAACAGAAGCCGGCGATGGCGAATACGGTCGCATCAAATCCACTGCCGGCATTGGCACCCTGCTGGCGGAAGGAATTGGCGATACGATTCGCGTTTCCCTCACCGAAGCCCCAGAAAAAGAAATTCCAGTTTGCTACAGCATTCTGCAAGCTTTGGGTCTGCGGAAAACAATGGTGGAATATGTGGCATGCCCGTCTTGTGGGCGGACCTTGTTTAATTTGGAAGATGTGCTGCATGAAGTTCGCGAAGCCACCAAACATCTCACCGGTCTGGATATTGCCGTGATGGGCTGTATTGTGAACGGACCGGGAGAAATGGCCGATGCCGACTATGGTTATGTGGGGAAACAACCGGGCTTTATTTCTCTGTATCGCGGACGGGAGGAGATTAAAAAAGTACCGGAAGATCGCGGAGTGGAAGAGTTAATTAACTTGATTAAAGCAGACGGACGCTGGGTGGATCCTTAAGACCTCGGCGATCGCCACCGATGGGGGTGGGCTGTCCCCACCCGACAACCTAGAAATCTCAGTTGCACTCGGAAATTTCCACTTTCGGGGTTGGCGCAATCCCCTCTCTGGCCAAATTCGTTCGTGGGAGGGGGTTGCGCCGATCGCTTTTTTGTGGGTTTCCGAATCGGAGAGTGGCTAGACCAAGGGCAGATACAGAAAAATTTTAGATTGGCCTGGGAAAATCGGCAAGAAAGCGGTTGCTCCTTTGCTTGTCCGCAAACCCGGGGCGCGATCGCCTGGTTCCCTCCAGAGAAAGTAAAGTTTTTGCCTGTGCTACCTACGAGAAGCCTGTGTTATCGTAGGGTTAGCGTCAAAACAATTTCTTAAACGTTCAGTGCCGTAGTTTTGTCTGTGTCGGGCGAAGTACGGAAGTGCAAATCTGGGCAGGCGCTTCAAGAAAATAGAGTTGAAAACAGCCCAACTCGGACCGACAGCGCAACGCCTAAATACCCCTTGATTTTATCACTCGCTCTCGAGGGTGTATCGTAACATCCCCACAAGGGATGGAAAAGTTCAACCAGGGGTTTTCGTTATTATTGTAGTGTTTCCTTCCAGGCTCAATATTTATGGTGATTACAAAACGCGGGTTTGTCCTCGGTGCCACAGCAGTCGCCCTCACTGCTGTCACAGTTACGGGAGCAGGACTTCATCTGTCCCAAAGTCAAGCATTTTTGAAACAAAGTCCCAAGGAACTGGTGGACGAAGTTTGGCAGATCGTCGATCGCAACTATGTTGATGGTACCTTTAACCAGGTAGATTGGGAAGCCGTGCGCGACGAATATGTAGAAGAAGCCTCTTATGCCAACCAAGAGGAAGCGTACCAGGGGATTCGAAACATGTTGGAGGAACTCGAGGATCCTTACACGCGATTCATGGATCCGCAAGAGTTCAAGAACATGCAAATCGACACCTCGGGAGAACTGACAGGGGTGGGGATTCAATTGTCTCAAGATGAAGAGACGAAAAAGCTGCTGGTGATTTCGCCGATTGAAGATACACCCGCGTTCGAACAAGGGATCCAAGCCGGTGACGTGATTCTCAAGATTGACGGGCGCAGCACCGAGGGAATGGATATCAACGAGGCAGTGAATTTGATTCGCGGTCCGGTGGGTAGCGACGTGACCCTGACCATTCTGCGCGACGATCGCAGAGAAATCGATTTTAACATTACCCGGGCGCGCATCGAAATCCATCCGGTTCGCTACAGCTACAAAGAAAGCCCCAGCGGTGGCGTGGGTTATATCCGCCTGACGAATTTTAACGCGATCGCCGCACAAGAAATGCGCGAGGCGATCGAGGATCTCGAAAGTCAAAATGTCTCCGGTTACATTGTCGATTTGCGCTCTAACCCCGGTGGATTGCTCAATGCCAGTATCGAAATCGCTCGCATGTGGATCGATGAGGGCACGATTGTCTCCACGGTGAACCGACGCGGCGTTTTAGACCTCCAGGAAGCCAATGGAAGATCCCTGACCGATAAACCCTTGGTAGTCTTGGTAGATGGCGGATCGGCAAGTGCCAGCGAAATCCTCTCCGGCGCATTGCAGGATCACGGGCGCGCGGTATTGGTGGGTACGCAAACCTTTGGCAAGGGTTTGGTGCAGTCAGTACGCGGATTGGGTGATGGGTCCGGACTCGCGGTGACGATCGCCAAGTACCTGACCCCCAGCGATCGCGATATCAACAAAGAAGGTATCTCACCGGATATTCTCATCGAACTGAGCGAAGAACAACGCGACGCCCTGCGCGAAGACCGCACCTTGATTGGCAGTCTCGAAGATCCTCAATTCGTCGAAGCACTCGAACAGCTTCGTCAGGCAATTGCCGAGGCGCGCGCCAAACGCCTTCAAACTGCCAACTGAGATGGGCAGCGGGTGAGAATGTGGCTGGGGCAAGCTTTCCCGGCCATTGTTGCAGCCTCTAAACTGCGATCGCACCCAAGGGTTGTTTCCCCCTGGCATCTGAGCCAAATTGTCAGGACGCACGTGACCCCCATCGCCGATGGTTGGGTCATCTTTGTTTGGTCAACTGTGAGCCACCGAGAAACCCCCTTGATATCACTTAATATAATCTCGGCCCAAAACTTAGTCCGCGTAGGCGGACTTGACTTGCCCAGGCGCGATTTCAATCCCCCGCTTTTGCGAATATTTATATAAACGTTCGGCTATAATTAGTCCGCGTAGGCGGACTTGGCTTGCCCAGGCGCGATTTCAATCCCCCGCTGCCCAGGCGCTACCGACGACAGTTACAGACAGAATAAAAACATGGAGAGAACCGCACAAATCACCCAAATAATCGAGAAACGCCGTCCTTTGGCCGAGAAAATCGAAGCAGTGGAGGGCAATCTCCGGGCGCTCTCCGCCGCACTTCAGAGCTTAGAGCAGCAGCGCGACGCCAACGTGGAGTACGTCTCAGACCCAGAGACAGGGGCGCGCTTGCAGGATATCGACTTTTCCCGGATGCAGGTGAGTTTGCTTGCCGAGCGAGAAGCGATCGCCAAACTGAAAGCCCGCTTCGAGCGGCCCACCCTGAATATCGGCGTTGTCGGGCGCGCCAGACAGGGGAAAAGCCGCCTGTTGCAAAGCCTCACCGGACTCACCACCGCAGAAATTCCCGACGGCGATCGGCAACATTGCACCGGGGTCAGAAGTACCATATACCACAACCCCAACCTGGAAACCCACGGCGAAGTCAGCTTTTATACCGAGCGCTCCTTTCTCGAAGAAGCGATCGCCCCGTATTACGAACAACTCGGCTTAGGGCCAAAACCTCTCACCTTAGACGACTTCGCCCAACAACCGCTTCCCCCCCTTCCCCGCAATTTGTCCGGCGCGCAAAGCGGTGCGAAATACGAACACCTGCGCCGATATCACACCCACCTCCACCAATATCGCCACCTGCTGCAGCATCCCTCACCGCGTCGCATTGCCCAATCCGAAATTCGGCAATATGTCGCCCAAGACACCCCCGACGGCGATCGCATCTTCTATAACTACCTCGCCGTGCGAGAAGTGAAAATTGTCTGCAGCTTTCCCAACGCCAATGTAGGACAAATTGCCTTAGTGGATATGCCCGGGTTAGGCGATACCGGAATCGGCGATGAAGAACGACTCTTGCAAACCCTCGGCGAAGACGTGGATTTCGTCCTTTTCGTGCGAATGCCCAAATCTTCCGGCGACTATTGGGCCGATGTAGACGTGAAACTCTACGACACCGCCAGCGCCGCCCTAGCGGACCTGCCGATCGCCTTGTGGTCCGTAATGATTCTCAACCGCACCGCCCCCAATTCTCCCAATGGCGACAATCACAAAAACTGCCAAGATTTAGCCGCCACAATGGCCGAAAAACACATCGATGTGGTACAATGTCTCACCGTCAACTGCGCCGATGCCGAAGCCGTCAATCGGCAAATTCTCGATGAGGTACTCGATTATCTAACCGCCCATATTCAACGCCTGGATAGGGAATATGCCTCCACCTGTCAAGAGCGCATCCACCAACTGCGCCAACGCATTCAATCCGAACTCGAAAAAGCTCGCGGCGCATTGGGAAATGCCATAACCAGCGAACGAGAATTCCCCCTATTTCTGCAACTGTTCGATACCCTGTGGGACGACTTGACTGGCGCTTTAGAAGGATTGCTCCGAGAGCTTGCTCAGCAGCGAGATACGGAAGATATGGACTTTAAAAAGCAGGTGAATGCCGCGATCGCATCTTGTCGGCAAAATCCAGGGATTCCCTCCATTGCAGACATCGAAATCCGCCGCGATCGCGTGGGCGGCTATCCCAATGCCTATTACCAGTATCTTAACGAAATTCGCGCCGCCTTGTCCAAACATTTCTTATCCCTTGATGAAGGATTAAAACGGGCGATCGAGCGATTGAAAACGCAAGTCGCACAAGTGCTGCGCGAACAAGGACGATTGGCACCTCTCACCGACGCCAACGGTAGCGACTTTTTATCCGCAATGGTCGAGACTATCCCCGACTCTTTAGAAAAACTCAAACTTGGCTTTCAAATCTTATCCGAGTTTAACCTATCTTATCGCGGATTAATTCAGCATCGAATTCGCGACCAACTCGATGCCTTAACACCCGATCGCAGTTCCCTAAAACTCTCTCAAACCGACGTATCTGCCTCAGAAGTGTTAGCCAACTTAAAAACCCTGCACGCCGAAACCCTGTACCACTGCGAAACCGCATTAGAAGAGTTATTAATCGAACCCAACCAGGCGGCATTTGCGATTGTAGAAGAATTTGTCGATCGCGTTTTGCGTGCCGAAGGCGTGAAAACCGAATGGCAAATTTTCTTAGAAGAAGTGCGCGGCGAGATCTGGGAAAATGAATTCGCCCAAATCGGCGATCGCACTCGTCGGAAACGAGAATGGTTAGATGCCGTACAACGAATCGAGTTCGCCAATCAAACGGAGTCGCTGCAGTTTTTAAGCGATAAACCGTAGGGTGAGCATCGCCCAGCCGATATTTCCCGATCTGACCTCAATGGGTTGTGTGGTGTGGAGATAAGAGGATTCGCCTGGGTCATGCCCAGGCGAACCGAGGTTATACAGCAATTCGACCCTTACAAATCGCGATGGGTGAAGGGTTTGGCATTTTTGCCAGAATAGGTGGCGGCGATGTGACCCTTGCCGGTGACTTTATATTTGTAAGTCACCAATCCTTCCAATCCCACCGGACCGCGCGGGGGCATTTGTTGGGTGCTGATACCCACTTCCGCCCCGAAACCGTAGCGGAAACCATCAGAAAAGCGGGTGGAACAATTGTGGAAGACGCCTGCAGCATCCACTTGACCCAAGAACTCCTCAGCGGTGGTTGCATCTTCGGTAACGATCGCCTCGGTATGTTTAGAACCGTAGCTGTTGATATGGGCGATCGCGGCGGTGGAAGACTCCACCACTTTAATTGCCAAAATCAAATCGCTATATTCCGTACTCCAATCCGACTCCTCCGCAGTCTGACAAGACGCCAGCACATCGTCGCCGAGGAATTGACGGGATTTGTCATCCAAGCGCACTTCCACCTTCATCTCTTGCAGCGCCGCCACCACTCGGGGGAGAAATTCCGGCGCGATCGCTTCGTGGACCAACAAAGTTTCTAGGGCATTGCACGCCGCCGGGTATTGGGTTTTCGCATCGATCGCGATCGGCTGCGCTTTCTCTAAATCCGCCGCTTTATCCACATAAACGTGGCAAATTCCTTCCGCATGACCGAGTACCGGAATCCGCGTATTTTCCTGCACGAAACGCACGAACGAGTTAGACCCCCGGGGAATAATCAAATCCACATATTCATCTAACTCCAGCAATTCCCGGGTTTCCTCTCTGGTAGTGAGCAATTGCACCACTTCCGGATCTACCTGGGTTTGCGCCAACCCTTGGCGAATCGCTTTCACGATTTCCGTGCAAGAGCGAAGTGCTTCCTTTCCGCCTTTGAGAATTACCCCATTTCCCGACTTGATGGCGAGGGCGGAAATCTGGATCGCCGCTTCCGGGCGCGCTTCAAAAATCACCGCCAACACCCCCAGGGGACAGGTGATGCGCTGCAGGATTAACCCCTCGTCCAATTCCCGATGAATTTGAACCGCCCCCACCGGATCTGGCAGTTTGCCCACATCGCGCACCCCGGCGATCGTGGCGTTGAGTTTGGTTTCATCCATTTTCAGGCGGTTGTAAAGCGGTTTAGAAATCCCCTCCGCCTCTGCAGCTTCGCAATCTGCCGCATTTGCCGCTACAATTTGTTCGGCGGCGGCTTCTAAAGCTTTGGCGATCGCTTCGATGGCTTCGTTTTTTGCCTCCTGTGACAGCACCCCCAACTTGCGCGCCCCCGCGCGAGTTTTTTGAGCAATTGTAACTAAAGAAGGCGTTCCAATTTCTACCGTAGTCGTCATAGAGATGTTTTCCGTTTCAACAGTGGATTGGCGATCGAACTAAAGAGCGCGAAAGGACACGCAACTCTCGAGCGGTTTAACCCGTTTTCCCTTGCCAATTTCAGACAAGGTATTAACCGGATTGGCGAAAATCAGTACAGTTGAGCTGACCCCTTTCGGGAAAGAGGATTGAGAATTTCTTAAGTTTTGTGGAGTTTTGACCAACCCAGCAAGTTTATAGGGTATCACAAAAACAGGAACGATTTTTTATTTTTCAGGGTGCAGACCGTTTTTAGGTATGCACGAGCATTTGACGCTTTGACTCCTTCCCCGGCACGCAACCCGATACGAGAGGCTCCGCCTCCCACCAATCCATCGGCTCAATTTGCGCGCTTGCTTGGGGATGGTGTTTCTCGTTGTTTTATTTCGGACTATTTCGGACAAGGAGAGTCTTTATGTCACCGCAATCCAACTCGTTTCCCAAAGCGGGTCGAGCCGCAATGGGAGGTGTCACACTCGCCATGAAAGGCATCGGGGGGAATCTCGCCCTCGCCTCTAGCGTCACCATGACCCTGATGTTTGGCATGGTGTTGGTGTTATGTTTGGGTATCTCCCTGATTTTGACCGGGGAAAATCCGCTCACTGGACTGGGGATTGCTGTAGGAATTACCCTGCTGTTTAATATTGCCGCCTTTTTCCTCTCGCCGTGGATTATGGACTTGACCCAGAAATGGCTCTACGGCACGCGCTGGGTGGAGATGAGCGAACTGCAAGAGCGCAGTCCCGAAGCGGCGCAGATCCTGCAGCAGGTTTGCGCCCACCACAAACTGAAGCAACCCCGGTTGGGAATCATCGACGATGCAAATCCCACCGCCTTTACCTATGGATCCCTGCCGAATAGCGCCCGTCTGGTGGTCAGCGCCGGGTTGTTTACCTATCTCGACGATGATGAAGTGGCGACGGTGTACGCCCACGAATTGGGGCATATCGTCCATTGGGACTTTGCGGTAATGACCGTAGCCTCCACCTTGGTGCAGATTACCTATTTGATTTACACCTTTGCCCGTCGCCTGGGCACTCGCGGCGGGGAAAAGGCGAAAGATATGGCGCAAACTGTGGCGTTGGTGGCTTACATTTTTTACGTGGTAGGCACCTATCTGCTGCTTTATCTGTCCCGCACCCGGGAATATTTTGCCGATCGCTTCGCCGCCGAAACCACCGGCAACCCCAATGCGCTTTCCCGCGCCTTGGTGAAAATTGCTTACGGGTTGGTGGAGGAAGGTCAAAAGGCAACCGAACCCAGTCGCTTGGTGGAAGGGACTCGCGCCCTAGGAATTTATGACCACAAAGCGGCTACTTCTACGGGGACGGCGTACCGCGTTTCTGCCTCACCGAGTCAAATCGGGCGGGTGTTTTTGTGGGATTTGTTTAATCCTTGGGGATGGTGGATGGAATTGAATTCCACTCACCCCTTGACCGGAAAACGGGTGCGGGCGCTGAGTACCTACGCGGAACAGTTGGGCCTGGATATGGAGTTCGATATGGGTCGCGTGGTGGGCGAAAGTCGCAATTTGAACAAAGGGAAGCTGTATGGCAGTTTTGTGTTAGATGTGGGGTTGTATAGTGCGCCGATTTTGGGATTAATTGGCGGTTTGCTGGTGGGAGTCTTGCTGATGAAACCGGGATTCGAGCAAGTTGCGATCGCCGGTCCCCTACTCGGTCTGGGAATTGGCATTTTGGTCAAAACCTTGGTCATGTTCCCGAACTGCGATCGCGCGCGGGACACCGATATTCTCACGTTGATGTCCGACCCCTACGCTAGTCCCTTGCGCGGTCAACCGGCGAAACTGAAGGGAGAACTCATCGGTCGCGGCGACGCGGGGTATGCCTTCGGGTCGGATCTGAAATTGCAAGACCGCACCGGGTTGTTGTTTTTGCGCTATGCGTCCCGCTTTGGCCCGATCGGGAATTTCCTGTTTGGGATGAAGAAGGTTAAAGGGTTGCTCGGAATGCAGGTGGATACCCAAGGTTGGTTCCGTCGCGGCGTGGCTCCTTGGATGGATCTGATGCAATTGCAAACCGATAGCGGTACGACGGTGAAGAGTTACCATCGCTTCTGGTCGTTCCTGTTGGGCGGCGGCGCAGCGATCGCGGGCATTTTGTTGCTCACGTTACTGTGATGGGTTCGTTGGTTCTAGACAGTTTCTCCGCAACACTTTAAAGTCAGAAGGGTAGGATGGCGCTTATCCTACCCTTTTTTATGTCAACTTCGAGAGAATATTGAGTATGTCTTACGAACGGGAAAAACAAGTGGCCATTGAAGCTGCGATCGCCGCTGCCAAACTTTGCGAGCTCGTCCGCCTTGATATCCCGCCGGCGATGGAAAAAAGCGATAAAAGTCCGGTTACGGTGGCAGATTACGGCTCTCAGGCGGTGATTTGCAAGGCGCTGTGGGAAGCATTCCCCGATGACCCGGTGGTGGGGGAAGAAGACGCCAAGGCCCTGCGCGATCCGGCGGAAGCGGAAAACTTGACAAAAGTCACGGAATATGTTAAGAAAATCGTGCCTGAAGTGACCCCGGAAAAGGTCACGGGATGGATCGATCGCGGTAACGGTGAAGTGAGCCAGCGATTTTGGACGTTAGATCCGATTGATGGCACCAAAGGGTTTTTGCGGCAAGACCAATATGCGATCGCGATCGCCCTGATCGAAAACGGCGAGGTGAAAGTCGGCGTGGTGGGATGCCCTGCTTTACCCTTGGAAAGCGGCGAAGTGGGCGCGCTATTTGCGGCAGTGCGCGGCGAAGGTGCGACGATGATGCCCATTGCCGGTGGCACGCCGCGATCGCTCCAAGTGGTGCCTGCTAACGATGGGCCGAACTTACGGTTTGTAGAAAGTGTAGAATCCAGTCACGGGAACCAAGTGCGACAAAATGCCGTAGCCAAAGCCGTGGGCATTACCGCAGACTCGGTGCGCGTGGATTCTCAGGCCAAATACGGCATCGTGGCTTCCGGACAAGCCGCATTATACATGCGCTTACCCTCTCCCAAATCCCCCGACTATCGCGAAAAAATCTGGGATCACGCCGCCGGTGCGATCGTGGTGGAAGAAGCGGGCGGGCGCGTCACCGACATGCACGGCAAACCCTTGAATTTCGCTCAAAGTGCGAAAATGACCGACAATCAAGGGGTCATTGCCAGTAATGGTGTCATTCACGATACGGTACTCACCGCATTGCGAGAGTCATCATAATCCTCCCCCCAAGTTGCGACTTCTAGTTGCAACTTGGCTTTGGGTTGCCCGCCGATGCGAACCGATTGCACTACATCCCTTTTGGCTCGTTCCTAACTCATCCTGACTCCTCTGATTCGTTCCCCTCTGGGGGGAACGCCTCTCCCGAGGATCCGCCTCCCCGGGTAAAGAAACTCGCCGGTTCGGAAACCCTCTACAGAATTCGAGGGGGTGACTACCGGGTGGTGTATGCAATCCACGATACCCTGCTGGTGGTGTTGGTGCTGCTTGGGGCATCGCCGGGAAATTTCTCCCAGGCACTCTTGACGCATCGCGATCGCGATCGCCGCAAATTCCCTCCCCCACACGCTTTCTCATCCCTTTGCCAAATTTCTGCCAAAATTGTTCTCGATTTCCATCTTCCTTGTGTTAAGCTGAATCCATACGGTAAAATATTGAGTCGGTTTTCATGGAAACACCCGATGGGGTGTGGTTTAGGCGCGAACCATCGCGTCTTTTTTATTGTTCACCTCCGATCCTGACCACTTCTCCGTCGCCGCCGCCTCAAATAGCCCGCATCGGCGGGGTTTGTCCGTATTTAGCCTTACCCTGGGCGAGGCGATCGCTCCCCCTAGGGCGATTCTTCCTCAAACCCCGTCTTGTCAATGTAAGTATTGATGAATTCTAGGGAAAGCGGTTGTTCCGAGATGGCAGTAATGTTATTATTTTCGATAGTACAATCCACGAACTGCACCGGGGTATTTTCTGGAATCGTATCTACCAAAAAGGAGACTAACTCGCGATTGAAGTTATTGCGAAAAAACGAGCAGTTTTCAAACTGGAAGGGTTCTTCAGAACGAACCAAATAAATCAAATAGCGACCTTCGTTATTGTAAAAATCGCTATTTTTTACTTGTAAGCCACTGCTGTTAAAATAGGCAAAAATGTGAGCGGTACATTCTTTGATGGTAATTCCGTCACAAGAGAGGTTACTGACGCGATCGCCGCGAATGCCAATCGAACCACTTCCGAACAGAACGCTGTGGTTAATTTCCACGCGATCGCAATTTTCCAGATGCACCACCGCCCCGGAACATATCCCTTTTTTGGGCCAATGTCCCGCCTCAATTCCTTCCACGCCAATTTGACGACAATTGACAAAATTTAGCACCGGACTATACTCATAAGGCGTCAGCACAAACGGTTTTGATTCCCTATCTCCCACAATTCTCAAATTCTCCACCCCAAAAATCGTCAGGGTGTCGTTTTCAAAATTAGCATTCGTCCAGCTTAACGCCGCAGTCAGTTCCGATAAATCGTAGCGAGGCGCAGTTAATTTTATCGTCCGATTCGACCCGATCGCCCGAAATAATTCTTCCACCGTTTTTGCTTCGATTTCTCTCTCGGAAGCCCTCGAGGCGACTGGACCTGTTGCTGCTGTACCCACCCCCGTAAAAAAACCCAGCAAACTAGACAAAAGACGACGCCGTTTAAATTTCATTTAAGTTCCCTTAATTGTATCGATTTTTCAACAAAGCCCCGCACCTTGGAAGGGTGGAATATCACAGAAATAACCCCGCCTACGCGGGCTATTTTTATTGGGAATCTTTGCACAGGATATCGTTCGTTTTGCTACTATTCCTGCGGACAGGATATGATATCGCTTCCGAAGGAATAGCTGTGAAAAGAACGAGTCCCCGTAGGCGGAGTTAGTTTGCCCAGGCGCGATTTCAATCCCCCCACTTTGTATGGGCAATCGAGTGCAGAAACGGCGGTTTACTGGGCGATCGCCTCCTGTTTCATCTTCACCACATCGCGCACTCGACCTACCACAAATTCCTTATCCAAATACGACAGCAAATTCCCCGCTTTCGGTCCGCGTTCTTTGCCCATAAAGGTCAAATACACCGCCGGGAATGCCTTTTTCGGTTTCATGCCAATTTCTTTTGTGGTGGTAAACAACAGGGTTTGCAGACTTTCCCCATCCCAGCTTGAGGCATTTTCCAAGTTCTCTGCTAAGTGATGCAGATAATTCACCTGTTCTTCCGTCAGTTCCTTTGCCCGTTCGGGAATTTCCTCAAAATACAGAACCAGTTTTTCTTCTTCATCGGCGTAATCATCCAGCCACTTTTGTGCGGCGGCGATTCGGCGATCGATAATTTGCCAATCGTAGTCCGTCAGCGGGCGATCGCAGCGCTGTTTCACTTCTTCCTTGATATCCAGGTGCGGAATTTGCAGCAGGGAAATTAGGGTACTCAAATCAAATGGTTCAAACGGCTTTACTTCATCGCCCAACTGGGAATAAAACAGCGGTTGCAACTCTTTATCCTGCTTTGGATCTTCCGGAGTTGTTTCCGGATGACTTTTGTATTTTTCCATCAGGGTATCGTAATCGCGAAATAGCCGCGTCACCGTTTCGTAATTGGGGGCGAAATTAATCACCGTTTTCGGCTGAGTTCGCAACATCAAAAAGCGCAACAATTCCGGCGGAAGCAATTCTGCGATTTCCTTTGCCGAAGACCCCACACCTTTCGAGGAACTCATCTTGGTGCCATTCACCAAAATAAATTCATAAGGGGAATGAAAGGGCGGTTGTTCTCGTAAAACTTTGCGACAAATGGCATTTGCCACATCTCTAGAACCGCCTTTTTGCGAGTGGTCTTTTCCGGCTAATTCGATAGTCACGCCGATTTGCTGCCACTTGGCTACCCATTCTACTTTCCAGGGCAATTTACCCTTGCCATCAAAGGGAGAAACCCACCCCGAATGTCCGCATCCATCTACATAGTTTGTGGCACTGGGTTCGCAGGTGTAATACACTTCTTTCCCGTTGTAGTCAGTGACCACAGTGGTGGCGATTTTGCCGCAATTTTCGCAGATAACTTGGAAGGGATACCAATTTTCCGGGCGATCGGCTTTGCTCGCTTCTTTATAGGCTTGTCGCACTAAATGTGCGTTTTGCAAGAAGGTATCGATATAAGAATTGAGTGCCCCGGAACGATACAAATCGCGCAGGTAGTATATTTCTGGCTTGACGCCCAAATATTCAAAAACCTCCAGGAATTCTCCCATGAAATACTTGGCATAATCGCTGGCGCTGTCTCCCGGAGACGGCACGTTACACAGGGGAAAGCCAAGATAGGGGGTAAATTTCTCGGCGTCTAGATATTTGGGAACGGTATCGAGTGCATCGTAGTCATCGACGCCGTAGGTGAATTTAACGGGCTTACCTGCGGATTTCAAGGCGCGGTAAATGACATCGTGAATGATGACACCCCGCAACGACCCCACGTGAACTCTGCCCGAGGGGGTTTTTGAATCATTAACCACTTGTTCGCCTTGTGCGTTTGCCGCGATTTTGTCAGCCCAAAACATAATTTACGTTCAGTTTTCAGAAAACTTTTCTAGTCTAGCACGAGTAGGCGGGCAATTTAAGCGCAAAAAAAACAATTTCATCTTCGGGTTTCTCGGGAAAGTCTGGAAACCCGAAATCATCGGCGGTGTGGTAGTTGTTGCCCTACCTACAGCAAGGGTGGGAGGGGTGCGATCGCCCTATTCTTCCTCCAACTTCTTTTGGGCAATCTGGGCTTTGGCTTTTTGCCACATCTGCTCGAATTCTTCAATCGTATAATCGGTTAAAGACCGATCGCAGGCGGCTTCTAGTAAAGCAAAGCGATCCACAAATCGATGATTGGTTTCTTGCAAGCCCACCGAGGGGTCGAGGTCATACCAGCGGGCTAAATTAATCAACACAAAGAATAAATCCCCCAATTCCGCTTGTTGTTGCGCTTTATCTTCATGGGCGATCGCATGTTGAAATTCCCCCAATTCTTCCTGGAATTTCTCCCAAACCCCTTCCACATTATCCCATTCAAAGCCAACTTTAGCCGCTTTTTGCGATATTTTCGTCCCCGCCATCAACGGGGGTAACGTGCGGGCATAGCGTTTCAGTTTGCGACTCAGGGTTTGCGTTTCGGCGGGGGTTTCTCCCTTTTCGGCGGCTTTGATTTCTTCCCAGTTTTTCCGAACTTCATCCACATGGGTAACTTCTAAATCCCCGAACACGTGAGGATGTCGCCGAATCAGTTTTTCCGCAATGCCTTCTGCCACTTCGGCGATGGTGAATTGGTTGGTTTCGCTGGCGATTTGGGATTGTAAGACAACTTGCAGCAACAAGTCGCCGAGTTCTTCCGCGATCGCATCTTTATCCCCGGTTTGAATCGCATCTACTACCTCATAGGCTTCTTCGATAATATAGGGAATTAACGTTTCCGGGGTCTGGGCTAAATCCCACGGACATCCCCCAGAGGGCGATCGCAACTGAGCCACAACCTCGATCAGCTTCGCAAGCGATCGCTGTGCTGGCGTAACAGATGCAGTGGGTTCGGGTGCTTGAGGCGTTGACATGAGCGCAAGTGCCAGTGGTGTACGAAAATCGTCTGTAGAGGACGCCATTGCGGTCCATCTAGTTAGGCTACCACATTCCATTCAAAAAAACTCCCCACCCCACCCCGGCGTCACCCACCACCTCAAATTCTTCTCCTTCATCGCCGTTTTCGCGATCGCGATTTAGATCCACTGCGGGGGCGACGCTTCGATGAACTGCGGGATTTAGCAGAACTGGACTTTTTCCCATTGCGCCGTTTCCCTTGCGGGAGTAAGCGGGGGAAACCCTGACGTTGCAAGCGTTTGTAAGCCGAACCGCCCCAGTCACTCAGGGAATGACTCATCGCCCCGAGTTCGCAACCGAGCAATAAAGCAATCGCTTCGGGAAAATAGTGGTGTAGCGATCGCGCCAGGATGTCTCGCCCCATCTGCCAATTCCAGGGGAACACACCCACCCATACCGCGATCGTCACCACCACTCCCCCCACCCCCGCCATCCAGATTCCCAGATAAAGCACTCGCAACGCCGTGCCAATCACCGGCCCGTGGGATAGAAAAGAGCGATGGTGCAGACTTTTTTGATAAGGAATCCAAATATATCGCAGCCATCCCCAGCGCTGAAACTGGCGCGAGTAAATATCCAAATCCGGCCCAAACATCAGCCCACTAAACAAAAAACCCCCAGAAACCAACAGGGTGAGGCTGCTGCTGCGCGTCTGAGAAAACGTCAAACTCGCCACAACAGGCAAACTCCATAAAGTAATTCGGTCATGCGTTCGACCAGATGGCATTGAAATTCAAACTGTGTTATGATAGGATACGCAAACCGAGGGCGGTTAGCTCAGTGGTAGAGCGCCTGCCTTACAAGCAGGACGTCACTGGTTCGAATCCAGTACCGCCCATTCTCAGATCGACTGTAGCGCGATCGCAACCCTCCCCCCGGTAATGACAATCCCCGGCAACCAGACCCCTGGATTCGCCCGGGATTAAAATCAGATCCGCCGGGAATTAAAATCCCCTACAGGTTTTGCTTGTTCTGT
>NZ_JAYFEQ010000258.1:0-23415 GCF_055795085.1 Phormidium sp. CCY1219
GTCTCTTCTTCAGCGGTTTCGCTCTCTTCTTCGGTCATTTCTTCTTCCATGACCGTCTCTTCTTCAGCGGTTTCGCTTTCTTCTTCGGTCATTTCTGCTTCCATGACCGTCTCTTCTTCAGCGGTTTCGCTTTCTTCTTCGGTCACTTCAGGGGTTAAGCTGGCGGGAGCTATTCCTTCGAGTTTGCTACTTCCGGAGCGATTTTCTTCTCCAACGCTGGTTAAGCGCAGTCCAAAATTTTGACTGAGAAATGATTCTAACTTCAAGGTTTCGGAGGCGTGGGAAAGGGTAAAGCTGGTGGATGAAATGTCATCTGCGCCCATCCCTTGGGTGCCAATTTCTACGCCGACTTCAAAGGAACTGGGCGTCACGTTTGCATCGCCGCTGAGATTTCCTTGGTTGGCCGATCCGATCGCGGAATTGGTGACGTCGGAGCCATTGACGGTCAAACCACCGAGTAGAGAATCGTCGGCAATATTGAGGAAAACGCCTCGGATATCTGCTTGAGGAGTAACATCGACGACGTTAACCTGAATGCCTGTGTCGGTTTGTTCTAGTAACAGCTTGGCTTGCGCGTTATCCCCGGTAAAATTGGTCAGTTCGACGGTTAATGGTTGGGCCGTGTCTTGCTGCTCTTCTGCGGGGGCTTCGGTTACGGTAGTGGTCTCTTGCGGCTCTTCGGTGGTTTGTTCGGTAACGGTTCCTGTTTCGTCAATCATGTCTTCGGGATTCATCTTTAATCTCCTCGAGTGAGTGTTAATCAATGGTTTATTGGTGATGGAAGAGCGGGAAGGTTTTCCCTCGCTTCACTGGGATAGGGCTTAAATATTGAGACCCAGGCTTTTATTCGGTGGAAATTCCACAAGCGCTACTTGATTAAATTGACTGACTGTAGCGATCGCGCGAACTCATCTGGTTCCCTCGCAAATGGTTTTCTGAGGATTTAATTTGCTAGGGACTCGCCACCGCATTAAAAAATTTCCTCCTAAAATTACCCTTAAATTCCGATTGCACTATTTTTTTAGGAAATCTCCGGTGGGTTGCCGGATAGTGGTGAATAGAGAGTGTAAAGGGGCCCAAGTTTATTGTCACTCAAGTCACTTTAAATCCCCTTAGGGAGCATCGACCACTGTTCCCGAGCCTTTGTTCCCCCATTTAAAAATTTTTTCTTCCTACAGCAAAAATGCAAGTTGGCTGGTGATTTTTCAGACCAAAAATACTTTATTTTTCCCCAAAAATGTCTCTATTTTGTCAGTAAAATCTACAATATTTTAATGAATGTTAAAAAACATTTACAGGTTTTCTCTGTTGCGCCCTGGCAAATAAAAGGGTATAATAGTAAAATTTTTTAGAGAAGTGAAGGCAGGGGGAGCGGATTTTGGCGCGTGGGACAACAGGAAGCAGGAGGAGAATTTTACCGATGCGAGGGGGTTTGGGGTGAGTGGTTCTGGGGGGAAGCACACCCGCATCAATAGGAATGCGCTTAGAATCGGGGAGGAGTGTGGTTAACAATCTGTTGTGAGGAGTAAGGGTTAATGAGGTTAGCAGACAAACTGGCTTCCGAGTGGCGATCGCGACTATTGCAAGATTGCCCAGAACACCCAAGCAGCACCCATGAGAGCATCGTGATGTGGCTGTTAGGGGAAAATCCGGAGGGGTTTGAGACCCTTTCGGCGCAACAGTTAAAAATTGCCGAACAGGCGATGGACTATCGCTATCGGATTTTACGCCCTCGCTATCTGGGAATCCCGCCAGAGCGAGCGTACCGCAACTTGATCCGCCGTCTGTCTTCATTGGTCTTGCTTCGCAATAAAATCAAAACCTGGGTGGCCCTGAGTCGCGATCGCCAGCGCACGGTGGTGGATGTGGTGCAAGAAGTCATCCAAGAACTCTGCGAGCGAGATCGCTACATGCAGCAGCAAATCGCCTGGCTCGGGCAATGTAGCCACAACCGAGGGCTGCGAAATGCCCTGTTGCTCGCTAGTCTGGAAGAATACTGTCTGCGCCCGGTTCGCAATCAACCCCTGCTGGCGTATCGCTTTTTTAACTACCTGCGCCGCTCTCAGCGTGCGGGGTTGACTCAAGTCCCGGAAGCAGAATTAATTCGCCTCGTCTCGGACGAAATTAGCTCGGATGAAAGCGAAGGAACGGTAAGTCTGTTGGATGCGCGCGCGATCGCCAACGCGAAAGACGCGCGGGCTTGGGAAGAACAACAATTGCTGCGTCAAGCGGTGCAACGGGAGTTTGAAACCTATCTAGAAAAAAATGTGGATCCAACGGCGGCGCAGTGGCTGCGGCTATATCTGCAAGGGCGCTCTCAAGATGAAATTGCCAAAAAACTCAATTTACCCGTCAAACAAGTCTATCGTCTGCGCGAAAAAGTCAGCTATCACGCAATTCGCGTCTTTACCCTCAAAATCAAACCAGAATTGGTCACAAGCTGGCTGCAAACGAGCTTGCAACAACATGGTTTGGGTTTGACTCCCACCCAGTGGGAGCAATTTTGCGACAGCCTCACCCCCACTCAACGCGAACTTTTAACCCAGCTCAAAGCGGGTCAATCTCTCGCGCAAATCGCTGAGGTGATTCATCTCAAACCTTCTCAAGCGTTCGGCGAGTGGACTCAACTGTATTTAGCCGCTCAGTCTTTCCGCAATCGCTAGAACCGAGTTATCCCTCCCTTGTCACCCGCTGTCTCGGGCTTTCCTCGATCCCTTGCCCGCCCCGGGTTCAAAATGATATAATGCAGGCGATCGGCGGATGAGTTTCCCCTGATTCGAGTAGGCCGATCGAACAAGATTCGCCCCACTCTCCTTTTCTCGCGTAGCAGGTTGGCGATCGCGCAAGGTGATGAGGAGCCTCCTCACCAACAGGGTTGTGGTACAATCATTTCATCTCGATCGGTACGGTAAAGGGCGCATCACCGATTCCGAGCTACCCGGAAACACGACCTCTCAATAGATGGAGCAACACCCTGTAAATCCTAGAGAGTCGGTTCATACAGGTCGCAGTCCCGGTCAAAGTTTCACTACACGCCCCATAGCGGAAACGACTGGGGGGTGTTGCTGGGCTAAAGTTCCCAGAACGCGGCGAGAATGCCGGCTGTGGGGAGGGATAAGCCCTTCTAATCAAGACACTACCACCTCGCCTAGCAGGTGGAGGAGCATTCATGCCCACCAAGAAGCCAATGCAATCCAAAACCACCATCGATTGGGCAGCCCACATGGATTCCGAGCAGATATTTCAATTAATTGACAAGCTGCTTTCGTTTGAAGCCTGCCTCTACCATGAAGTGTTGCCTTTGGCTATCCACGGTAGCCGCCTTCATCTGGGGATGGTCGATCCAGAAGATGCCGGTGCTTTAGAATACGTTCGGAAAATTCTCGGCTACATGCGATGCTCTGTCGTACCCGAACAGATTTCACCGGAGATTCTGCGCTCCATTCTCTCGGCTTATTTGAACTACACCCACACGGGTCAAAAAAATTCCGGCACGGCGCTGCATAAAGGGAATCGGGGCGATCGCCCGGGTTCCTCTACCAGTGGCGCAAATTCATCCACGGCTTTGACGATCGATTCTCAAGGTAAGTTAATTCCTTCGCCCCATGCACAGCGTCGCGGCGGAACCAGACCGCCACATGCCCCTAACGCACCGGACTCCCTGGAAAGCAATGAAGAAGCTCTCCCGATTTTACAGGTGAATGCTTCCCATACTAACCAACCGAGTGCAGCATTAACCCAGTTACCCCCCAAACAACTCTTGCAAGAATTGCTCGAGCGCATCTTAGATAGCGGCATCGGACGCTTGTATTTTGAGCGCCAATCTCAATCGGGTCGGATTCTCTGGAGTAAGGATGGGGTGGTGCAATCGGTCCTCGAAGCGGTGGAACTCTCCCTTTTTATCGGCACCCTCGACGAACTCAAACTCCTGGTTCGCTTGCCGTTAATCCCCGTGCAAAAACCCAAGCAAATGGAAATAGAACGTCTCTATCAAAATTCTGAGGTGTTATTGCGTTTGCGGGTGATGCCGGGAGTGCATGGAGAACGCGCCACGCTTCAAGTGTTGCGCGGCGCAGCGCTCGAGTTTTACAAGCAGCAGCAGCTTGCTGAATTAAGTCGCGATGCCCTGCGTCTGGCTCTACAGCTACAGCGCAAGGTGGACGAACTGCGCGATCGCGCGGAAGATAATCCGACGCTCTCGGGTAAATTAGAAGCGATCCCGGCTCTCAACCAGTTAATTCGCAAAGTGGACGAACAGCTTGCTGCATTTCGCAAGCTCAATCACGAATCCGAATAGCTCAACTTCCCCGAAAAAAAAAGCAAAAGTAAAAATTTACTTTTGCCTTTAATCAGCGGATAGATTATTCGGTTTGAACGATTCTGTTGTGGCATTATGCCAACACGGCGGCGGGTTCTTCTGAGGGCCAGCGACCGATCGCTTTGCCGATAACCGCCAGTTCTTCGTTCATTAACCGATCGAATCGTTCCGGGGTCAGGGATTGCGGACCGTCAGACAGGGCTTTCTTCGGCGTCGGGTGAACCTCAATCATCAGGGCATCGGTTCCGGCGGCGATCGCGGCTTTTGCCATTGAAGGCACCAAGTCAGCCCACCCGGTTCCGTGACTCGGGTCGATGGTAATCGGCAGGTGGGTGAGCGATCGCAATACCGGAATCACGGACAAATCCAAGGTATTTCGCGTGTACTGGCGATCGTAGGTGCGGATCCCGCGCTCGCACAGAATCACTTTCGCATTCCCCGCCGCGAGCAAATACTCGGCAGCCATCAGCCACTCTTCAATCGTCGCTGACATCCCTCGCTTCAGCAAAATCGGCTTATCCTGTGCCCCCACTTTCTTCAACAAGGCGAAATTCTGCATATTTCTCGCCCCGATTTGAATCACATCCGCCACTTCTGCTAACGCATCCAAGTCGGCGGCATCCATCAATTCGGTAATAATTCCCAGACCGCTCGCTTCCCGTGCCTTTGCCAGCAATCCTAACGCACTTTCGCCATGTCCTTGGAACGAATAGGGCGAGGTGCGCGGCTTAAATGCACCACCCCGCAAGAATTTCGCCCCGGAGGCTTTCACGCGCATCGCGGTCTCGACAATCATCTCCTCGTTTTCCACCGAGCAAGGTCCGGCGATCGTCACCAAGGGATGATGTTCCCCAAATGGCACCGGCCCGCTTGGGGTGTCCACCACCACTTCCGATGCTTCTCCGTGGCGAAATTCTCGACTGACTCGCTTAAACGGCTGCTCGACTCGCAGGACTTGCTCGATCCAAGAACTCATTTCCTGCAATTGCAGGATATCTAGATCCGCAGTATCCCCCACCAGTCCGATCACCGTCTTGTACCGACCCACAATTTTCTCGGGAGTCAAATTCCAAGTGCTGGTGAGTTCTTCGGTCAGGCGGTCTATCTCCTCTTCTGGAGCGCCGACTTTCATCACAATAATCATGGCAAAATTACCCGGCTTGTTTGGTTGTCAATAAAGTTTGTCAGCCCTTAGCGTACTTTATCTCAGCTTCGTTAAGGGCCAAATTGCCTAAAAGGAGCCGTTGGGTCGCTCGCTCCCTCGGCGTGGTGCTCTGTGCCCTCAGCAAGGGTTTGGCGTGCTTCTCTGGATGGCGCTGAAGCATTTTCGATCGCTTTTTTTTTCGATTTTTCTGGGCAAGCATGCCTTTCGCCGCTTACTGGCTATTTTGTTTTGACGCTCGCCACGCTTCGGTCATCCGTCCGAAATTGGTGGTAAACTCGCTCCAGCCCAGTACGCTGCCTGGGGTCTTCTCATCCCAAGATGCCGAAAGGATGCCGTAGCTTAGCCCCACAACTCCCAGACCAAAAAAGCCCATGCTGACGAACACCACGGCAATATGAGGCAGGGGAAACCATTCTTGCATGACGATGAAGTAGCTGGCCACAAATGTGGCCATCCCTAAACCGGTGGGGACTCCACATAACAAGGCCATCCGAGTCACCATGCGACGACTGACGACTTCGGGAATTGTCCGCTGTTCTTTGGACATTCCCCCCTTGGCGCTCTCCTGTTTGCCAGGGGCGCTCGTCGCTGATGTCTGGGAGTTGGGTTGTTTTTTGGTCTGTTTTTTTCGTTTACCCGGTTCAAAGGGTAAGCGCGTGCGTTGGGGTTCGGGTGACATGAGTTTTCCTATCTTCTATCCACGGATGCCAAGGCGCGTAATCAACTCGCGATAGTGGTGTGGGTTGTTAGCAGAAATATACCCCAGTAACCGCTTGCGCTGACCGATCATTTTCAGCAACCCCCGTCTGGAGGCATGGTCTTTTTTGTTGCTTTTCAGGTGGTTGCTCAGTCGGCTAATCCGCTCGGTGAGCATGGCTACTTGCACGTCTGCCGATCCGGTGTCGGTTTCGTGAACTTGATACTCGTTAATGATCTGGTGTTTATCCTGTTGCGTCAGTGCCATCTATTTTTGACTAAATTCTCAAATGCAGCAATTGACAATCTTAACATAGAAACTCTGGCTTGAAAACAGATATCTCGCTTCGGTTTTCCAATTATTGCCGATGTTGGCCAGCACCCGGGCAAACCCTGGGGCAGACTTACCCGCCAACCGGGTTATGACTTCGACTCGCCAAAGGGCAGGGAATCTTGACAATCGAACCTCGGCAATTGAGTCCTTGTGCTTTTCTTCATTCTTAATTTTTAAGGCTCAGATAGGCTGGCGATCGCTCGCCGGATCCACTCCTCCACGGGCATCTCTGTACTGGCGTCAGCTTGTTCGCTCAGGGCCGATAATGCCTGCATCACCTCGCTGCTGGTATATCCCAACGCCAACAGGGTCATTTCCACATCTTCTTGCACGGCAGGTTTTAATCCCGCCGCCACACTGGGACTCAACCCCACCTGCTTTCGCCACTCGGCAAGTTTGGTTCGCAATTCCAAACAAATCCGTTCGGCAGTTTTTTTCCCGACCCCTGGGGCTTTGGCGAGCAAGCGGGTGTTCTCCCGGACGATCGCTTGCACTAACTCGGACATCTCTAAGGTATCCAACAAGGCGATCGCTAACTGGCTCCCAATCCCACTCACCCCTATCAACTGCCGAAACAAATCCCGCTCGGCATAACTACTAAAACCATACAACACCATCTGGTCTTCGCGAACCTGTAAATGGGTAAACACTTGCACGCTTTCCCCGATCGCCGGTAGCTGCTGCACCATGCGCGGCACAATTTGCAAGTCATACCCCACTTGATTCACCTCTAAGCTGAGAAAAACACGGTTGCCCGTGTTTTTCACCACCCCTGCTACCGTGCCTTTCAGATACCCAATCATTCACTCCCCCTCTGTTCGGGATTCCTTATCCTTCTCCCCCCTGAGCTAGCAGTAGGCTGGACCGACACAGCCCAGCCTACTGCTCATTCTCGCCAACCGTTTATCTCAAGCACTTCCCTCGATAAACCCAAAGTGCTTCAAGCCTTCCAGAATCCCCGCCGCACAGGCAGATCGAGCCATATAAAGACTCTCGGATTTGTTGCGATCGTACCATTCTCTCAATTCGGGCTTGGCATTGCCTACGATGATGCCCCGCTCATCGCCTACCGCAAACAAGGCGATGTCATTCCCCGAATCCCCACAGGCAACAGTCCGTTCGGGTGGCATTCCGTAGCGTTTGGCTAAAAATTGCATCGCCTTCCCTTTATTCCCGCCATTGGGCAGGATATCCAAGTCTTGCGACCCACTGTAAATCACCTTCACCTCTAAATCCCGCTCTTTGAGCGCCGATTCCAGTCGCGGTAACAACTCTTGCGCCGCTTCTTCCGAAAGGAAATAACTGGCTTTAAACGGGCGCTGTTCGGAGTCGGGTTGGGGCACTAAGTCGGAAAAATGTCCGGCGGTGGCCACCACCTGCTCTCGGTCCCACCCTTTGGAGAGAATCTCGGCCCATTCGGTATCGTAGCTGTCGCTACTGTCGATATAGATTTCGGTGCCCACAGAAGTCACCAGCGCATCTGGGGTGATGAGCTGCTTTTCTTCTTGAAGCTGTTTGTACAGTTGCGGCGATCGCCCGGTGGAATACACGATTTTGCTTCCGTGTTCTTGCCGCTGCTGCTCTAGCTGCTGCTGCAATTTCCCTAAGGCTTCATCGTCGCCAACATAGGTATTGTCTAAATCTGACACGAACAAAAACTGACTCATATTGCCTCGATCGCAATTCCGTCTACTTTTCGTTATTAGTGTTGACGCTTCATCCCTCCCCCGTCAACTCTCTGCCGATACTTTTTTCAATCCGCACGGTTTCCCCTGCCTCCCCTCCGGGAAACCCCCCGGGCAAAAATGGATTCCCCCAAGGTCGAAATTCCACCGCATTTATCTCCCCTTGGTCAATGATGTATTGCAAAAAATACACCGATGCGGTCAAATATTCTTTACCACAAGTTTCATTTTTTGTCAAGAGTTCTGCCGCATAATTTTCCAGATTTTTTATCTGCTTGCCCAACTGGTGCAGGTTGACAAAGGCTAAAAACAGGGCAATCCCTCGGCGAATCTTGGCTTCTACTTCTGCGGGATTGAGCAGGGTATCGATATCAATTCGCCCGCCTAACTCTTCACAGAGAAAGGCACGCACCTGTTCGGGATAGCGAATCGAATCAAACTCCCGAATTACCGCAGACAAGGTTAACTCATCCGGTGATGAGGTAAACCGATAGCGGCGATAAATCGCACCTTTATTCAAGTAGTCGCCGACAATAAATGCGCCGATATTGGCCGCTAAATCCGGCGGTGAAGCGTCCGCTTGCAAGGCGCGCTCTACGGTGGAAAATTTACCCTGTTGATAATCCCAAATGGCTTGGCCTAAATCGCCAGTCCAGGAGGTATGTTTGGCGGTCCAGGCTGTGGTAAAATTCACCGAACCAGCCAGTCCGGGTAAGGTAATGCGATCGCACAGGGCCGCAATAAAATGGGCAAAGTCGATTTCGCGATCGCTGAAGCTCACGGGCATATCTAAGGCGCGATTGATAAATTTTGTCGGCGATAAGGTGGCGATCGCAAATCGAATATCGTTATAAGACCGTCGGGTATAGCGGCGCAGTTTGTTGGCAATCTCATAGGCAGAAACGTCGGGATTCTCTGCCTCGATTTTTTCGATAAATTCTAACGCTTGCTCGCGATTTTTATCCAACATGACCGATTGAATTCCAATGACAATGGCTCGACAATCTTTCCCCTTCAGGTGAACCGGAGAACAATCGGGAAGGGTCAAAGCTTTGTCTTTCAGTTCAGGAATCTCTATCGATTTGAGAACGTGGCGCAAATGGGGTTCCCTCGGTTCTGAGGGCAGGGTCATCCTTTATCTAAACTTTAAATTAAAAAAGGCGCACCAGCCGTTACAATTATTGAGGCTCTCGGCGATTGGTTGGACGGGGAATCACCAGGAAGGGTGTAGTGGGTGCCAATCGAATCAATCCCCGATCGCGCCGATGGCAACTGTGCATCTTACCGTTTCTTACCTTTATGCTGACCCCTCTGTTTGAGGCGATGGAACCCCCGGAAGGGACTCCGCGCCACCTGTGGTTTGCGATCGTTTTATTCGTTCTTTCTCTCTTGCTGACGCTTTCGATCCCGATCTGGACTCCTATGCTATTCAAACCTCAGCTTCTCAGCGATCCATTTTTGCAACTCCCCACGGAAGACTCGGTGCGGGTGGTATGGTTCACCGAGTTTCCCGGGATCCAGCATACTGTTGCTTATGGGGAAGATTTGCAACAGGTGGTGGGTGCCACGACGACTAAACTCAGTCGCACCCGGGAAGATCGGCGATCGCGGGTGGGAACCCAAACTGAAGATGGCGAGATTTACCAAACGCCGACGATGCGCGATATCTGGCGACATGAGGCGAAAGTCACTGGGTTGACCCCGGGGGTGCGGGTTTCCTATCGAGTCACCAGTGTGGATGCACAAAGTCGGGAAGTGAGCAGCAATGTGTTTACTTTGGCCCCCAAACCGCAACCGAATACTCAGCTTAAAATTTTGCTCACTTCGGATCATCAGTTAATGCCGATGACGGCTGCAAATTTACAAAAAGTAGAAGAAACAATGGGGCGCTTGGATGCGGTTTTCCTGGCGGGGGATTTGCAGAATATTCCCGATCGCGCTTCGGAATGGTTTGACGATAATCGCGGCGGTGCGTTTTTCCCGGTACTTCAGGGTCGCGCTCATTATACGTTGGAAAAAAATGGGCAAACCGAGGTTTATACCGGGGGCGAAATTATTCAACATGTACCCCTATTTCCGGCAACCGGCAATCACGAGGTGATGGGTCGCTTTTCGATGGAAAAAGACTTAAACGAGCAGTTTGCAGATGCGTTTCCTCGGGAGATTGCCGATCGCCTTTATCGGGAAAAAGCAGCGGAAATCAATCCGGAAGGGTCGCCTGTACTGCGCGATCGCTGGCTGATTGACAATTCGTTTAATACAATTACGTTTAACGAGATTTTTACCTTGCCGAATAATGGCGGAAATGAAAATTACTATGCCATTACTTTCGGGGATGTGAGATTGGTGGTGCTTTACGTGACCAATATTTGGCGATCGCCCAGTCTCAGTCCGAACCGCAAAGGACGATATCGCGAACGCCAACAAGATGTGGATAACCCGGAAAAATGGGGATTCGGACAGCATATTTTTGAGCCGATTGCCAAAGGAAGCGAGCAATATCAGTGGCTCGAAAGAGAATTGAATAGTGCCGAATTCAAGCAAGCGAAATACAAAATCGTCATGTTTCATCATCCGCCCCATTCCTTGGGCGGCAATGTAGTCCCCCCCTATACAAATCCGGTGCAGCGCTTAGAGCAAGATGCGATCGGGCGGATTAGCGTGCGGTATGAATATCCCCCAGCACAAGATTACATCATTCGCGATGTGGTTCCGCTGCTAGAATCTGCTGGCGTGCAATTAGTCTTTTTCGGCCATTCTCATCTGTGGAATCGCTTCGTCAGTCCCTCTGGAATGCACTTTTTAGAATCTTCTAATGTGGGGAATACTTACGGCGCATATTGGCAGGATAAAAAGCGCGAAGTGCCGAAAAATTATCGAGAAGAATATGTGGCCACTGGCGATCCAAATGCCTTAGACCCCGTGGTTCCCACCCTGGTACCTTTGGTAGATGAAACGGGCAACACTCTGCCCTATCTTGCCAGCAATGATATTTCGGCGTTTAGTATTTTCGATACCGCTACTGGTGTGGTCAGCAGCTATCGGTTCGACCTAAGAAAACCCGCCGCCCCCGCGATAAAGTTTGATGAATTTAAGTTAAAATAAACTGCCATTTGGCCGCCGATAACCAGGCGGGGAATTAGTTCCCCGCCTAATAGCTCAAGTCGGTTAAAAACCGACTTAAAACATTACCCTAAAAAAGTGATAATTCGTCGCTCAGTGGTTTCCAGCACATGCTGGAAACGTCTTCCCCGCGCATCTGCCTCCCCACAGGTAAGTCGTATATGGTGGCAGATGTTATTCTATCGTGAAGTGATAAGCTGTTAGCCATTTAGTTGGGCTACGGTAGCTTTCGAGATAGGGCAGCCGATCGCCCTACCCTGCACTCAGCGACCCTAGGAACCTCTATGGGCATGGCGGCGCTAACGCCAATGCACTCCCACCAGAACTGGACTTGCGGCGGTTGGTATTATGCCGATGCTGACCCACTTCCTGCGGTAAAATGGAAAATTTACGCGCGCCCCTTCATCCAAATTAATGCCGAGGTGGGCAAACAGTAATTCTGCCCCCCACATATTGGTCTGGCGCATAGTTTCCCTCTACAGCACAACCGCCTCAGTTTATTCGTTGCCCCTCAATGGGGGAAGTGAAAAATTGCTCCTCAACCGAGGAACGCATTTTCAGCACTGACTCTGTACCGGAAACCCGAGGTAGCACGGAGACAGGATGAGGGGTCAAACCCCTAATAATTAAATGGGTCAACCAAAACCGGAAATCTTTCTTTAGGTAGATGTTTTTGCCGGGGCTGGACTCCAGTTTGATAAATGGTAGACTACAATCGTAACCAAGATCGATATCAAATGCTCCTACTATGGGAGCTATCCCATACTAATCAATAGGGTTGCGTGGTCATGTACGCTGCACCGCAATGGCAAGAAGAAACCACTGTAGAGTCTCCGACGTTGCTCGATCCCACTGTGCTTAGAGCGGCGCGGCAAATCTATCGTACTTACAAGGAAGTTCATCCCGATGGGATGCAGCGCCCTCTCGGCGTCGCTATCGATCGCTTTACCCATCGCGGACAACTCATTTTTCGCAAAAAACCTGCATTGTTGCTCACCGAATGCTTTGTACCTTTCGATCGCATTGAATCGGGACTCTATTAAAAAAAACGGCGATCGCTTTTGTCGCCTTTCTCGCGTACGCGCTCATCTCTTCTCTGGCCTATTGCCTGTTAACTCTCAGTAAAGTGCAGTGGACGCCGGGAAAGAAACTGGGTAAATCACCAAAACATTGCAAGGTTATTGAGGCGATCGCAACCCTTGCCAGAGTCTCCCCACTAACCCCCGTTCCCCCCTATCGAAGCTCTACACCAAACCCGCAAACATGGATCTGATTTTTGCTGTTGCTGCTATATTTCTGGCGTTTGCCTTGGGTGCCTCGATCGGCAGTTTTCTCAATGTGGTGGTGTATCGGATCCCGGCAGGATTATCCTTGTTGTGGCCTCCCTCTCGCTGCCCCCATTGCTTGCATCGACTCGGCAAAACCGAAAATGTCCCCGTCTTCGGGTGGATAAGGTTGCGCGGACGCTGCGCCCACTGCAAAAGTCCGATTTCCCCGCGCTACCCCATTGTAGAAGCCATCACCGGCCTTTTATTCGTCTTCGTCTTGTTTTTCACCTATGCAACCCCCTTGCAAATGGTGGGGTATTGGGTCTTATTTAGCTGGTTGTTGGCCCTGTCGATTATTGATTTGGATACCATGACCTTGCCCAACCCGCTTACCCAGTCGGGTCTGGTGGTGGGGTTGGGGTTTCAGGCGCTTCTGGGATGGGCCACCACCCAGCAACTCTCCGGGATTAGCGATCGCCTGATGATGGGCATTGTCGGTGCGGTTATCGGCATCTGGCTGTTAGAGACGATCGCCTTTGTCGGTTCCATTGTTTTCGGCAAAACCGCGATGGGCGCAGGAGATGCCAAACTCGCCGCCATGATGGGGGCCTGGTTGGGCTGGAAATACTTGTTGTTGGCAGGATTTATTGCTTGCGCTGTCGGTGCTTTTGTCGGCGGTAGCGCGATCGCTGCAGGTTGGTTAGAGCGCAGCAAACCGATGCCCTTTGGTCCGTTTCTCGCCCTGGGTGCTGCCATTACCGCCCTTTGGGGTGAAGCGATTTTATCCGCCTATCTCAACCTATTTTTTCCCCTCAATTAAAACCTTTTAACTGAGTGAATTTTGAGGTTTTCAATTGAAGGAAAAGGAGGTTGTATCTTCAAATCACTTAAGTTTTATATAAACGGAATCATCTGATGTTTTTGCGATTCTACTGCTTTAACTTTAACCGACAAATACTTTGTGTAAACACTACGGTTTTTATATATAGTGTAAAAAGGAATCAAGCTAAAAAAAGTCCGCTTAGGCGGACTATAGCGCTGTCGCCCCTTCGCGCTTTGCCTGTGCCTCGGCGCGATTTCAATCCCCCGCCTTTTTGAGTGTCTGTCAAGATGACGATCGCCCCTGGTAGGGATCCCTTTTTACAAATAACCTGTAACAAATTGACAATATAGCAAAGCCTCGCCTACAAATATAACTGTTTAAAAATGTAGTCATAAAGTGAAAAAGAGGAGATTAGAGGAAAGGGTGAAAGTTAGAGATTTTCTATGGGTGAAAGAATTTCGATAAAAATGTCAAATCAGCAATGTTGTGCCAGGGGACTCGGGGTGCAGAAGCTACGGCACCCCGAGTAGGGGATCGAGGACTACTCTGAGTCTTGGAGAATTTGAGGAACCTTAAAAAAGTCATCCTCGCGATCGGGGGCAGCATTGAGAATTGCCTCGCGATCGCGGAAAGGTTCGAGGCGATCGGGGCGAGTCACATTACTGACATCGATCGCCCGGGTTGTGGGTTTGACATTTTCAGTATCCAATTCGCTGAGTTGCTCGAAATACTCCAAAATGTCATCTAACTGACTGGTGAACTTTTCTTCTTCTTCTTCAGTTAGGTCCAGACGAGCCAGATGAGCGACTTTGCGAACTTGTTCTCGGTCAATCATAGGAATGAATGTTGGGTGAATCAGACAGCTACAGAAGCGGAGGAAAAACGGAAGCGAGCAAAAGCGCTAGAAAAATACATCCATCTGAGAGCGCCCGGTAGTTTTCAGCCAGTTTTGAGCCTCAATATAGTTATTGGGCGCGAGGCGGATAGCTTGCTTCCAGTAGTCGGCGGCGCGATCGTAGAACGCTTCTGCCTCTTCAAGCTTACCCGCCTCCTTTGCTTTCTCGCCTTGGTAGTGGTAAATCACAGCGATATTATTGAGGGCTTGAGGCATGCGCGGGTTGAGTTCCAGGGCATTGTTGTAATTTTCCAGAGCTTTGTCATGCTCGCCGTTACTGGTATGGATCAGGGCGACATTATAGAAAATGTAGCTGCGATCGTTGGGATCGTCTTCCAGACGCAGAGCCTCCGTATAGTTATCCAGAGCTTCAGCGTATTCGCCATCAGACTGAGCCGCCATACCATCGCGGTAGTAGGCGAAAGCTTCTTTAGCTTGTTGGTTGGTGGGCAGAATCTTCAAAATGATATCTGCCACCACCGTAAAAGTTTTGTCGATAAAGTTATCGTTGCGTTGTGTTCTTGGCATGGGGGTGTCCTGGTATTGGAGTATTGAAAGAGACAATCGCCTTGTGCATCATTAATTATTGTAGGCAAGGTTGGGGATTGAGGGAGAGGGATTTAGACGAAAAGGTAGACAGGGGCGATCGCCGGCCCTGTGACTTGCACCGAGGGATCCAAAAGAAAGGGGGGGGAGAAGCGATCGCGCCCCAGAGAGAGGGGATAGACGAGCAAAGAAAAGAGAACTTCACCATCGGATGTAAACTTTGTCCAGAGGGGGGTTGTCCCATCCTCGATCGAGCGGCTATTTGGTAAGATTATTGAACTGTGACCTGGATTGCACTGAAAACAACCAGCCATCGCTGGGAAGCTGAGTTGATGCAACAAGTGCTCGAGGCGCATCAAATCCCGAGTCGGATTGTAGATTTGGGAATTGCATCGTACTTAGGCACCGGGAGTCCAACAGCCCTGCAAGTTCGACCAGAAGACAAATGGACGGCACTGCTCCTACTCAGCCCCAAAGAGTCAGAACCAGGGGAAGAGCCTGGTGAGGATCCGAAGCGATAAATAAAAGCGCGATCGCCGAGAGCATCGAGCGGCAAAAATTTGCTCCCCCTTAGAAAAATTACCTAGATGTTCATTAGCTAAATAAAGAGGAATAAAGCGTTTTCATGTCTCTATTTGATTGGTTTGCAAATCGCCGGAAATCAGGTCCGATTAGCCGAGAGCGGCAAGAGCGGGAGATAGCCGATGGGTTGTGGACAAAATGCGTAGCTTGTGGCGTATTGACCTATACGAAAGACCTCCAGGCAAATCAAATGGTATGTCTGGAATGTGGCGAGCACATGCGAGTCAGCAGTAGCGAACGCATCAAACAGCTCATCGATAGCGACACCTGGATCCCCATCGACGATCGCCTACAGCCGATGGATGCCCTAAAATTTCGCGATCGCAAAGCCTACAGCGATCGCCTGCGCGAATACCAAGAAAAAACCGGCAGTATCGACGCCGTAAAAACCGGATTAGGGAAACTCGACGGCTTACCCATTGCCCTAGGCGTGATGGACTTTCAGTTCATGGGCGGCAGCATGGGATCCGTCGTTGGCGAAAAACTCACCCGTTTGGTAGAAAGAGCCACCCGAGAAAGATTGCCCCTGGCGATCGTCTGTGCCTCCGGCGGAGCCAGAATGCAAGAAGGGATGCTCAGCTTAATGCAAATGGCAAAAATCTCCGGGGCACTAGAGCGACATCGAGAAGAGAAACTGCTTTACGTACCCATCCTCACCCATCCCACCACAGGCGGCGTCACCGCATCCTTTGCCATGTTAGGGGATATTATTTTAGCCGAACCGAAAGCCACCATTGGGTTTGCGGGGCGTCGAGTGATCGAGCAAACCCTGCGAGAAAAGCTACCGGAGAATTTTCAATCAGCGGAAGACTTGCTCGATCATGGATTCGTCGATGCGATCGTGCCGCGCACCCAGCTTAAGAAAACCTTAGCGCAGCTTATTTGCCTGCATCAGCCCCAATCTCCCCTCGCCCACCGGATGCCCTTAGCCGATATGCAACTCAGTTCCACCGCTCTAGAATGAAGGGGAATAAAAAGCCCGACGCGATCGCTTCTTCCATTGCAACCGAAGCGATCGCGCAGCACCCTGGAAAAGCATAAAACCGGGCAAAAGTCAAAGGTAAAAAATACCTAATTTGCATCGAATTGTAGCGGCCTTTGTCAAGGAAAGCGCAGGTGAAACCGGGGAAAAAAGCCCAAAACAGCAGCGCGCGATCGCAATTATCAGCCGAGGCAAACCGCCAAGATAAATTGGGATTTTTAGAAAGTGCCATGCAGTGGCATGATAGTGATATTGAAAATGGCTAAATCTTGACCTAAAGCAGACAATCATTATGGGTTTTGCTGACTTGTCAATCGAGCAAATCGCCGAAGACTACCATCTCCCGGTTGAGGAGGTGTTGCAGTTGTGCGTAAGGCTCTCCATTGCCTACAAAAGCCCCCAAACGCCTCTGCCCTTAGAGGATGCCAAGGCAATTATCAGCCAAATTATCGCCCACAGGACCGAGAGTTCCGAGTCTGGGTCAACCTAAGCGATACCTGGCCAAATTGAGCGGCAAGACTCGCGCAGATGCGGGCTTTCGCAAAGCAACCGATAATGATTGGCGTGCAACAGGTCAGTGCGCTCCATTGGCGATCGCCGATGGGATCCGAGCGTCCCCAAACCGGGGGGGTGGCGATCGCCCTATCCGCCCTCGGGTTCGTGGTATTGCCACCGCGATCGGCTCCCAGTGGCGCGCACGAAAGCTCATCCAGCAGGAAGATTCGCCCTCAGCAAGCTTTATACTGAGTCATGCCGAGGGGAGATTTCGCCCTCGCTGTGTTGAGTTGTCATACCAAATCTGCTTTTTTGAGGAAAACCATGCTGAAAAGATGCATCTGGCTAGTTGTAGCCACTGTATTCTTCACGATTCAAATACTTGTCGGGAGTGCTGCTGCAGTCGAACTCGATGAAACCACCCGCACCCTTCCCTTGAATGACAAGGGAGACATGGTGGTACTGAGCGTGAAAGAACTAGAACAAGGCAAACGCTTGTTTATTGACACTTGCAGCCAATGTCATGCCGGCGGGATCACCAAAACCAATCCCAACGTAGGTCTAGGTCCGGAAGAGTTGGCTTTAGCGACTCCCCGTCGAGATAGCATTGAAGGGTTAATCGATTACATGAAAAGTCCCACCACTTATGATGGGGAGTTTGACATTTCTGAGTTACACCCCAGCATCAAGAGCGCGGATATTTTCCCGGAAATGAGAAATCTGACCGAGGATGACCTGTTCGCGATCGCCGGATACATCCTCCTCCAACCCAAGATTATGGGCAATCAATGGGGTGGCGGTAAAGTCTATCGCTAATCATCTTGCACCACAGGTGCAAGCTTTCCCCCAGCTCCGTGCCGTCGCATCCGTACCCACTGACGCGACAAGCTGACACCTCGTCAGGTAATGGGTAATAGGTAATGGATCGTTGGAGCGTTGAGTGGCTTGCACTCGCGCCCTCCTTCGATCTATTGCTGATTACCCATTACCCATCGCCGCGCGATCGGCTTCGCGGTAGACTGGATCCGAGAGCCTCAGCTCGAAACCGGGCAAGCCTCTTGCCCCCTGAGAACAAGACTCGAGCGGATGTCCGATTCGATTGCCTAGCTTTCCCCCACCCAATCGAACATAAAAAAAAGTAAGGATATACGATTAATGCTGCCTCGAAAATTTCTGCTTCGCTGTTTGGTGACGGTACTCGTAACCTGCTTTGGGTTGATGAGCATCGTTTTACCCGCGCAAGCTGACTCCGTGGAAGACCGATACATCACCCAATATTTAAAAGCGTCAGAGCCGGTTCCCTTAACGATGAATCAGCAAGGAGAAACCCAGATGTTTTCTCCCCAAGAGCTTTATGAAGGGAAACAGTTGTTTAAAGAAAACTGCATCAATTGTCACGTGGGCGGCTCAACTTTACCCGATCCGAGCGTGTCTCTGTCTTTAGCAGACCTCAAAGGAGCGACGCCCCCCCGGGATACGGTGGATGGCATCGTGGACTATCTGCGCCATCCGATGAGTTATGACGGGAACTACGAAACCTATTGGTGTCGTGAAGTTCCCTCCAGTTGGATGCCGAGAGCGAAGGTGAACAAACTGGCTGCGTTTATTCTCAGAGCCGCTCAAAAAGCTCCGGGATGGGGAACGCAACAGTTCGATTTATAGACAATGCAAGCCTGAAAAGAATTAAAGAGCCATCAGCGGTTTTTTTAAGCGAAAGATTCTAAAGGAGGCTGGGAGTCAGGAGCGCAATTGTCGGCTATCTGTGCTATCCGCAGGCAATTGCGCCCCTCGCCTTTGGCTTGGTATAACGCGCGATCGGCCAGATCCAGTAATACCAGGGGGTCGAGCAGTTGTTCGTCGGGCTGAGTTTTTTGCTTGGCAAGATTGGCGATCGCACAGCCAATGCTAATCGTCACGGGAATTGCTACACGATCGCTGGTTTTGAAGGGTTTGTAGGCGATCGCCCTTCTCAACGATTCGCCGTACTCCCTCGCCGTTTGCGGACTGATTCCCGGGGTAATGCAGACAAATTCCTCCCCGCCATAGCGATAAAACCAACTATTCGAGCGAGCCGTCTCTTGTAAACGAGCCGCTATTTCTTTCAAAACTAAATCCCCCGTGGAATGCCCGTAGGTATCGTTAACCCGCTTAAAATAATCCACATCGATGGCAAACACGCAGACATAGCCTTCCCACCGCTCCTCCTCCACCTCGTCAGGCTGTGGCAACATTTGCGGCATTGCTTGCTCCATTGCCCGTCGGTTCGGCAACCCGGTGAGAGCATCGGTTAGCGCCAGAGATTCCAGCAGTTTATTGCGCGCGATAAGCTGCTTGAGTAATGCCTCTCGTTCCGATTCCGACTGTTGCAACAGTTGTTGCAAGACCTCAATCTCGGCATACATCTCCATCGGATCTAATGCTTGCAGCAAGCTGGTTTGGGTGATAATCCCCGCTAGTTCCCCTTCCGGACCTGTCACCACTAAGCGCTGCACGTGTCGGCGTTGCATCTGCTGATGCGCTTCCCACAAGGAAGCTTCCGGGGTAATCGGAAATAAAGGGGTACTCATTACCTTTTCTGCACAAAGCCCCTCCAGGTCTAATTCTAAATTGCGAAACTGCACCACATCCCGTTCGGTGACAATGCCCACCGGTTTAACGGCTTTGATCTGACAGCTATCCGCCGAGTATCCTCCCCAGGGACTCTGAGACGGTGGGAGGAGTTTACTGTTATGGTGTTCGGCGATCGTCACGCAGCTAACGTTATAGAGTGCCATCAGTTTAGCCAGGTGAAGTACGCTCGTCTGACGGGGGGCGTGAATAACTCGCGGGTTCATCACTTCTATCACTCGTCTGAGTCGCATAAAGTCAATCGGCTTCAAGACACCACGGATGCTTTGATGGGTAATAATCCCTAAGAATTGACCTTGCATGTCGAGTACCGGCAGATGGCGAATGCGATGCTGACGAAACAAACTCAGAGCAGTGACAATATCTCGTTCTTCCCCGGGGGAGTCTTGCAGGGTGATGACATTGGTTGTCATTACTTCGCCAATCGTCACGCCCTGGAATTCCTTCGCCGAGGCAATCCGGCGAACTACATCCCGTTCCGTCCAAATCCCGAGCAGGCGACAGGTTTTATTTTCCCCGGAAGGCGGGCGATCGACCACCAAGACGCAACTAGACCGCCCTCGACTCATCAGCGCGATCGCTTCGGACAAGGGAGTATCCGCTGTGGTGGTGATGGGTTCACCATCGATAGCTTGTCTAAGAGAATCAACAAACATTATTCATAAAAGTGTTTTTGAAGTTCCCTCTTTAGATTAACTGCCTCATCCCACCGGGCAATTGTGCTTGTTTCTTGGGGGAAGCCCCATAAACCTGGGGGTTGGGTTTTCACACTAGAAGATTCGCCGGGGTCATGCACTCATCTGTCTGCGGGAGAATTGCCGCTCTGTGAGTTCCGATGAGCTGAGGGCTGGCTCTTTTCCTCAAGCAGGCCCCGGCTTTTCCCGAGGCGATCGCCTCACCCCTGTGAATTCTCACCGAAATTGCTTCGGGGGCGATCGCTATCCTCCTTCCCCGTCTCGATTCAGGCGGTAAGTATCATAAAATCCTGCCGAAGTCAATGCCAGGATTGGGGATTGGAGAGAAAGAAAATCGCGTTTTGTGTGAACGAAGCGGGATAAAATACAGTTTGACCGAAACCTTACGAATGTTGAGTAGAGGAGAACGACTTTGAAGAAACTGCTATCTATCGTCCTGTTAGCGATCGCCCTGTTCGCGGTTTCCTTTGCACCTCCGGCTTTGGCTGGCGATGCTGCTAAAGGTGCCCAAATTTTTAGCGCTAACTGTGCAGCTTGCCACATGGGCGGCGGTAACGTGATTATGGCGAACAAAACCCTGAAGAAAGAAGCCCTAGAGCAGTACAACATGAACTCTATCGAAGCCATTACCTATCAGGTGAAAAACGGCAAAAGCGCCATGCCCATGTTTAGCGGTCGTCTGAGTGACGAGCAAATCGAGGATGTCGCTACCTATGTTCTCGAACAAGCCGAAAAAGGCTGGTAGATGGAAGCTGTGTGCCAACCGCACCACTGAAAGCCTACTCCATCCACTGGCATAAAACGATTCTGTGCTGAATCTTTAACCTCTCTGCACTCTGCAGAGAGGTTTTCTAATCACCTCCCCATTTTAGTAAAGATTTATTACAATTTTGGACAAAAAGCAAGTTTTTGTGCTATATATCTCAACCTTCACCTGCAAGGCGACGGAGAGGGATAAAACCACATCAAATTTGCATCGCCCCCGTCAAATCCCAACTCGATCTAAAATGTGTGGATAGTGTAAAAGCATAAAATCCTTGGTTCCCTTACGCGATAACAATCCAACCCAAATCACCCCATACGTGACCTATGGCCTAATCGTGGTCAACATCACGATTTTTCTCCTCGAATTGTTCGTGCAGCAGCAAGGACAGTTGGATCGGTTCTTTGACCTCTGGGCGGTGGTGCCGCAAGAGTTGAGTGCCAGCTTGCAAGGGGAATCTGTCGGCGACCCGGTACCGGAATGGATTACCCTCTTTAGCTCGCAATTTTTGCACGGCGGTTGGTTGCACCTCGGCGGGAATATGCTGTTTTTATGGATTTTTGGCAATAACGTCGAAGACTGCTTGGGGCATGTAAAATACCTGGTTTTTTACCTGGCCTGTGGGGCATTAGCGGCATTAGCCCAGTGGGGCTTTTCCATGAGTTCGAGCATTCCCTCCTTGGGCGCTTCCGGAGCGATCGCCGGCGTGATGGGCGCTTATATCCTCCGCTATCCCAAAGCCGAAATCCTCACCCTGATTCCGATTTTCTATGGCTTCTTCGTCCGCCTTCCCGCCTTTGTCTTTCTCGGATTCTGGTTTGTGCAGCAAGCCTTTTACGGGATTGCCGGTTTGGCTCAACCCAGCAATATCGGCATGGAAAATGGTGGGATTGCCTACTGGGCGCACGCCGGGGGATTTGTATTTGGAGCGATTCTAGGTCCGTTGCTCGGACTATTTTCCTCCCGTTCCCGGCGCTAACCCACAAGGAAACCCACTGGAAGGCAGTTACCGACGGGGTAGAGTCGGCAACTGGGCATGATGGGCGGCGTCCGTTGGTTCCAGGGAGGGGCGAGGGGCGTCCGACGCTTGGGGAAGATTGAAGGAATCTTGCATCCCAGATATCTCGGGAAACTGCACCGGGATATCGGCTCCATTCACCACCGCACCCAACAGTTGCACCGTTTCCGATTCCGTCAGCGGTTCCACATACTCGGTTAACATCCCCGGTTCGGTCACCAGGGGTCGCGTGACCATTACCATGCCATCACTGAACGGTTCGAGCAAGAACGCATCGTTACAGACATTTAATGCCGGGGAGTCCAAGATGACCATATCAAAGCGCACCCGGGCATCTTTGAGGAGTTGTTGCACTTCGTAGGATTCGAGCAGGGCGGCGCTGTTTCGCACCGGGCCGGGACTGGGGACGATATAGAGATTTTCCACTTCCGGTACGAGGCGAATGCACTGGTTGAGCTGCCCGTAATAGCTCAGGGGTTCGAGGTGGGTCTCCGGATCGAGGGTGACGTTGAGGGCACTAGCTTTTGTGGGCGATCGCAGGTCGGTTTCGATCAGCAATGTCCGCTTACCCGCACGGGCGGCGGCGATCGCTAAATTATACGCACAAAACGTCTTGCCCTCTTTCGGTGCCACACTGCTCATCAACAACACCTTGGGCGGCTTCTCTCCCACCCGCAACAGATTCGTGCGGAACTTCTCGTAAAACTCCAGATAGGGGGAATCGGGATCCACAATCACCGGCAGGTCTCGAACCTCCTCGAATTCAAACGGATACACCTGGGGCAAAATGCCCAGAATTCGCAGCTCTTGTTGCTGCAATGCATTCTGCACTTCCTCTTTGGTGTAGCACTTGCCTTCGAGCAAGGACAGCACGAAAATCACGGCATTCCCCACCAATATCCCGACAATCCCGCCAAGGATAAATACTACAATCGGGGAATTCCCTTCTACCTCATTTTTGCTCACGTATGGCTCGTTTGCTACGTTCAAACTGCTCACTGTTTCCGCTTCTGCCGCTTTTGCATCGGCTAAAGCTCCTTGCATCTTATTGTAAAGTCCTTGGTGGAGCTGCACCTGCTGCGCCAGTCGCGCCAGTTCTTTCTGCTTATTCGGTAGGGTTTTAAATTGCTCGCTCAGTTCCCGTTCTCGCTTCACCAACAAATTGAGTTGTTGCCGCAATCGTTCCTTTTCGGTTTGCAAACCCACCAGATTTTGAGCCAACTGCTGCCGCGCTGGATCCAAGCTGCTATCCTTGCGGATGCGATCGCTCGTCATTAACGGAGCTGCCACTCCATCCCCGCCAATCACCTCCGCCGCTCGTTCTGTTAAACTAAGCAATTCCGTCACCAGAACTACTCGTCTTCAGAACCGGACTTGAGACTTTCACCTCATCCGGCTC
>NZ_JAYFEQ010000259.1:0-805 GCF_055795085.1 Phormidium sp. CCY1219
CAGCTAAATCTGGATTGAAAGCACGGTAGAAATTGGCATCGAATAAATTAACAGCCATTGGGAATTTCTCCTATAAAGTAAGGGTAGGGTGGGCTTTAGGGGTAGGGTGGGCAATGCCCACCCTACTTAGCTCTGCAAGAAGCTATCCTGCGGGGCACCAGGCAAGGTGAGACCTACGGTCAAATGACCGATCGCGCGGCAGCGAGGGTCAGGCAAAGAAGGACAAGGTTGACAGAACAGAAATTATATCAACGTTAAATCACTGCCATAATTCGGTTTTTCTAGGGAGCTAGTCGTCCCCAAAATGTTTCCCTCATGGCTGACAAAAGCATCGCCAAACAATACATCGGGAGGTTTGGATTCTAATCCATTAGTAAAAATGCGATCGGAACTTGTACTGGCAGTCAAATCAACAAACTCTCTACTATCGATTGACTCTAAAGTCAGTTGATAATTCTGAATCAATTGAGAGGGTCTGAGGATTTCATCTTCAGTCGCTCGATCATTATCGTTATCGTCATCGTCGAAATTATCGGAAGGCGATGGCGGTACAGGTATAGTTGGTCCAGAAGTCGCTCCCGGTGCCGGCACTTGTGGATTGTTGGCCTCGGGAGGCGGTGGTGGAGTTGGGGGTGGCGATCCTGGAGACCCTAGTGCGGGTACCGGCACTTGTGGATTGTTGGCCTCGGGAGGCGGTGGTGGAGTTGGGGGTGGCGATCCTGGAGACCCTGGTGCGGGTACCGGCACTTGTGGATTGTTGGCCTCGGGAGGCGGGGGTAATGGAGGCAGGGGTGGCGCTCCTGGA
>NZ_JAYFEQ010000260.1:0-16328 GCF_055795085.1 Phormidium sp. CCY1219
ACACAGGCAAAGTCCACCTTCGTGGACTTATTCTTTTTACGGCTATTTCACCGGATATGATATGATGCGGTGGTAGCGGGAATTGAAATGTTAAACCGACTGCGAGAATACAACCAACATCGGGCAAATTGTCACTACGAACCGATTCAAATCGGGATCGGCATCAATACCGGAACTTTAATGCTGGGGACCGTGGGCGGATATAACCGGATGAATAGTACGGTGATTAGCGATGCGGTAAATTTAGCCTCGCGCTTGGAAGGATTGACGAAAAACTATGGGGTGGCTTTATTGATTTCCCACCAAACATTCTTGCGCTTAGAAAATCGCGATCGCTATATTATTCGCCAAATCGATACGGTGCAAGTCAAGGGAAAATCGCAACGGGTTACGGTATATGAAGTCTGCGATGGAGATTTGCCGCACTTGCGCGACGCGAAACAGGCGACGTTAGATATGTTTGCCACCGGGTTATCTTTATTTAACCAGCAAAACTATGGGGAAGCCGCACAACGATTTGCAGAATGCTTGCGTCAAAATCCCGGCGATCGCGTGGCGCAGATTTATTGGCAACGCTGTCAGCACCCTGGGGCAAAATAGCCGCCGGATAATTCAAAAAAATTCTGCGATCGCTTTTAAATTAACTCCCCCCGAGATAAATTTCCTGTTACAATTATGGCAGTCAGTTCGGATCCTTTCCAGGGTGCTTCTTATCCAAGATTGGATTGTGCTGCAAAAATGGCGATCGCACCGACCGCCATTTTTGCAGTTTATTTCACTTGTTTCCCTAGCCAATGATGAGGAATATGCCTATCGGTTTAGGCAGCAAAATGGCTTCGGACAAGAGAAAAGTAGCGCTGACCCCAAATCCTCGGTGAGAATTCCTTAACAATCCGAAACATTGCAAGAATAATTTTAATGGTATGGTAGAATAAACAATTGGGGAGAAAGCGGTTATAAAAAAGCGTGCGTCGGGTGTTTACTGCCGACCTAAAACCCTTCACTCAGAGCGCCCGTGCGTGCTGATTTTGACGACCTACTCAATCGTAGGCGATCGCCGATCCCCGTAAAATCGAGAGCAAGAAACTCATGGAGCGAACGAAGACAATAAAGCGGGTGGGTGTAATAGGCGGCGGACAGTTAGCATGGATGATGGCAAGCGCCGCCGATAAGCTAGGAATTGAATTGGCGATCCAAACCCCAAACGCAACGGATCCGGCGGCGGATAAAGCGGCGGCGTTGATATTGGGGGCGATCGACGATGTAGAAGCCACCCGCCAACTGGCAAAAGAGTGCGATGCGATTACCTTTGAGAACGAATTTGTCAACCTCGAGGCATTATTAGAACTAGAAAAGCAGGGCGTCTGCTTTCGCCCTCGGTTGTCGGTATTGAAGCCATTGTTAGATAAGTACCACCAGCGGCGTTACTTGCGCGAGATTGGCTTACCGGTTCCCGAATTTATGGAGTGGGGCGGGGAAGCGAGGGAACCCCAGCTTATCGGGTCTCATCCTCGGGAGGAAACCACGGCCCTGCTGCAAAACTGGCCGGTGGTGATGAAAGCGCGGCGTCACGGATATGATGGGCAAGGGACAGTAATTTTGCGCGATCGCGAGACCCATGAAGCCACCTGGGATCGCTGGGGACGCCCCACGGTATTGCTGGAAGAATTCGTGCCTTTTGAGCGAGAATTGGCGGTGATGGCGGCGCGCAACCCAAGCGGAGAAATTGCCATTTATCCCATTGTCGAGACGCAACAGGAACAGCAAGTCTGTCGCCGAGTGCTCGCCCCCGCGCAGTTGGATCCGCAGGTAGGGGCAGAAATTAACGCGATCGCCCGCAAACTGCTAGAAAGCTTGGATGCAGTAGGCATCTTCGGGATCGAACTATTTCTCAGCGCCGAGGGCAAAGTCTTAGTGAACGAAATCGCCCCGCGCACCCACAACTCCGGGCATTTGACCATTGATGCGTGCCACACCTCGCAATTCGAGATGCACCTGCGCGCCGTTTGCGACTTGCCCTTAGGCGACCCCAATTTTATCGCCGCAGGTGCCGTGATGGTCAATTTACTCGGGTTCGAGCATTCCCAGGACGATTATCGCGCCCAACGCCAGCAGATGGCCCAGGTACCCAACGCCCAGGTTTACTGGTATGGCAAAACCGAATCGCGTGTGGGGCGCAAATTAGGGCACGTCACCGCCATCCTGGAGGGAAAATCCGGGAAAAGCTTGTACGAAGAGGGATTAGCCAAGGCGCAGACCCTGGAAAAAATCTGGTATTCCGCCGCGAATTGAGAAAAAATTTCGCCTACCCCCTTGTCATTTGAGCTAAAGCGATTACAATAGAAATTGGTTCCACTGCAACGTTGGTGACTGCCAATATTGTTTTGTGATCTATGCCTTGTTATATAAGGGAACCGTAGAGTCTAGTGGCAGTAGACCGGCTCGTACCGAAGCACGTTGAGTGACGTAGGTGCGGGAACCCGGAAACTTAAAGCTAAGGCCACGGTGCCCACCTGGATTTTCCAGGTCAAAAACTGAGGTAAAACGGCGTTGCGGGGAACCTAAAATTCCCCGATTTGTTTTTCCGGTTTTTCTGCAAAACTGCCGCGATCGCCCCTGGAAAATTGCCGCTTCAATTCCGTTAACTTCCGCCGGCTTCAGGGTTTCCTGAGAAAATTCCCCGGAGGGGTTGACCAAATCGAAAAAAGCATTTAACATCTCCGTAGAATCACGCAATCCGGCTTTTAAAATTTAGCCCCTAGGAGCTAAACTGAACTTAATGCGGCGGGAGATAAGCCTCTCGGTGCAACGAGAACCAATTGAGAAAGCCGACTGAGGCGAAGCAGGGGACTGCTGCGCCACCGTTTCAAGATTCATTGCAATCCCGAATAACCCTTGGTTGTTCGGTATGATGAGAAAATCATTTTGTCGCTCGTCCCTAATTGTCTATGGCTCGCTACACAGGCTTATTTATCGTCGCCGTGCCTCTAGAAGATTTCCGGCCATTGCTGCTGGAATTAATAGAGGCTTGCAATCTGGATATTATATACGATACGGGAGACTATATCATGGCACGAGAAGTCCCCGGACAAATTCCGTTTGGCAAATTAGTCACCGTTGAATTTTTAATCGACAAACCCGCTAACGTGGAAGATGAAGTGCGGATGAATTTGGTGATGAAAAACGAAGAATTGCCCCTGCATTTTGAGAACCACTGTCGGCAAGTGTTCGACTTTTTATCGGAAGCGATCGCGGAAAATCGATATTGGCAATTGCTCGAAACCGCTGTCAGCTAGAAAGATTCAGAATTAAGAAATAAGAAGTTAAGAATTGAGTTAAAACTGGAGGGTGGGCAACGAGTTGCCCACCCTACCCGTGAGGGTGGTGTTAGGGTGCGGGACTTTTCAGACTGGCAAAGCGATGACGGCGCAACAGTAGGGAATTGGTGACTACACTCACCGAACTAAACGCCATCAAAGCGCCCGCCGCTGCGGGGTTGAGAATCACGCCCCACACTGGGAGCAACAGGCCCGCCGCCACCGGGATGCCCAAAGTATTGTAAGCAAACGCCCAGAATAGGTTTTGGCGAATTTTGCGAAACGTGGCGCGACTCAGAGCGATCGCCTGCACCACATCCATCAGAGAATCGCGCATCAAGACAATTCCCGCCGTTTCCACCGCCACATCGGTGCCCCCATGCAGACTCATCCCCACATTTGCTTGGGCGAGGGCGGGGGCATCATTAATCCCATCCCCCACCATTGCCACGCGCTGTCCTCGCGCTTGTAACTGAGCAATTGCCTCTGCTTTTCCTGCAGGGAGAACCTGAGAGAACACATCCGCCTCAGACAGGCCCAGGGATTCCCCGATCGCCCTTGCCACATCAGCGCGATCGCCCGTCACCAGCATCACGCGCAACCCCATTTCCCGACAGTGGTTAACCGTCGCTTTCGCATCCTCGCGCAAGCGATCGCGCGCCGCAATTAATCCGAGCAACTCCTTCTCCCGCGCCACATAAACCAAGGTTTTGCCCGACTGCGCCAGGTCCATCCCGCGCGATATCCAATCCGGCGAGAGCGTTACTCCATGCTGCGCCATCCATTTTTCAGTGCCGATCGCCACCATAGCGCCATCCACCACCGCCGAAACCCCCAATCCCGGTGCGGTATGAAACGCCTCTCCCGCAAGCAACTCCACCCCACTTTCCTGCGCGGCGCGGACAATTGCTTCCGCCAGGGGATGTTTCGCCCCGGTTTCCACCGTAGCGGCAATTTGCAGCAAGGAAGAGTCCGAACCCGAATCCACACCCGAATCCACCGCCGAGATGCAATCGGTGACTTGCGGATGTCCCGTAGTCAGGGTACCGGTTTTATCAAAAATCACCGTATCGAGTTGCGCCACACGTTCCAGGATATCGCCACCGCGAATCAGCAGACCCTTTTGCGCCCCCAAGCCGGTGCCTACCAACAGCGCCGTAGGAGTTGCCAAACCGAGGGAACAGGGACAGGCAATCACTAACACCGCGATCGCCAATTTCAAACTCAGCAATATCGGCGAATTCCCTTGCGCCATCCCATGTAACGGTGTCGCCCCCAGATGCATCCCGGGGAGAAGCACTTGCGGCCAAATTTGCGTACCGGCGAAGTACCAAAACAGGAACGTCAGGGTCGCAATGGTAATGACCCCATAGGTAAAATAGCCCGCTACCGTATCCGCCAACTGTTGCACCGGCGCTTTGCGGGTTTGTGCCTCTTCCACTAAGGCAATGATATGCGCCAGGGTGGTATCGGATCCGGTGCGGGTGGCGCGCATGGCGATCGCCCCCGATTGATTCAAGGTGCCCCCCGTCAGGGTATCCCCTGGTTGTTTGGCGATCGCGATCGCCTCCCCGGTGAGCATCGACTCATCCACCGTCGTGGTACCGGTGACGAGTTCCCCATCCACCGGGATTTTTTCCCCAGGAAGCACCTGCAAATGTTCCCCCACTTTGACGCGATCGCAGGGAATGTCAATCGGCGGGTGATGGGCGGCGTTGTCTTCCTCCAGGGAATTGGGCAACACATGCGCCGTGGCGGGTTTGAGGGCAACCAACGCTTGTAAAGACGCTGCAGCGCGTTGGCGCGCCAGTTGTTCCAGAGTGCGGCCCAGGAGGATAAACCCCAGCAGCATCACCGGTTCGTCGAAGAAGCATTCCCACCCGAGTTCGGGAAACAGCAGCGCCACGCAGCTAGCGAGATAGGCACTCACAGAACCCAATCCCACCAGGGTGTTCATATTCGGTGCCCCATGCCATAACCCGCGCCAACCATCGATTAAAATCGAACGGGCGGGAACGAGGAGGGCAATGGTGGCTAACGCCCAGTGGAACTCGATTTGGCTCAAGATGCCCAGGTTGCCCAAATGTCCGACTCCCGAGAGCAGGATTAAGATAGCGGCAATGGCGAGACGCCAAATCTGCTGGCGGATTTCTTGGCGCTGGCGATCGCGCTGTTTGCGGAAGGGGTCTTCTCCGCTTTGCAGCGATCGCGCTTCTGTGGGAAATCCGGCGGCGGTGAGCTTTTCTGCCAGTTGTGCCGGTGCGATGTTTTCCGGTTCGTATTCCACGGCGGCGACTTCCGTGGCGAGATTCACCCGCGCCGCCAAGACTCCGGGTTGTTGGGTCAGTTGTCGTTCCACTGCTTTGACGCAACCCGCACATTTCATACCGCCCACATCCAGGGTGATGCTGGCGATCGCTGGTTCAGCGCTGACGATTGTGGTTTTTGATGACACTTGCATAGGCAAAGAAAGATTGTAAAACGGCAACCTAGGCGAGAAAAATTGCAGGCAATCTTACCGCTCTAGGCGTCTGTCATTCATTGTAGTGTAGGCAATGTGGCGGTAAAAAACCCAGGAGTTACGCACCCAATCTGTAGAATCGAACCCACCCGCTATATTTCGATGAGTTAACGGCAAATTGCCTCAATCTGCTTCGCCCATCCCCAGTTAGTTGTGAGTCTTGCGGGTTTGGGAAATTGGATTTTCCCCGCGAATCGCCCTTCTCCTCCTCAAACTCCTTCGATTTTTGGCAAGCATTCGCCTTCAAAAAGTCGGCATTCCCTACCTGCCAAATGCCTGTTTGACCTCGGGACGCATCAGGTAAATCACAATCACCACTGCAAAGGCAAGACTGAGAAAATTAGGCGCTTTTCCTAACACTAATTGTAAAACTTGTATGGCAATTGTGATTCCTTGGAGAACTAACGTTGCCATCCAAGCCCAGTCTTTCAGTTGCCACAAACCAAGGGCCAAAACGATAGAAATAATCCCCAGAACCAGCATGAAAACTGAGAAAAACATGATGATGCCTCCCGCCGCCGCCGCTTCGGGACTACTACCCCCTACTCCCACAGTGGTCACGATGCCGCCACCGATGAGGGCAAATAGGCTACCGAGAATGGTGAAAATAGCGCCAATAAACTGCAAAATGGCAATAATGGTTACACCAGTGGGACGATTCATGGGTATCTTTCTCCTTGTTTGATTGTTTTTTTTGGGAAAATTTGTTAGCGTAAAAAATGGTAGATAAAATGCCGGGTTAAATGCGAAAAAGTAGGCGACTGTTTTATGGAGTTGCCAAGGTTTCGACCTGGGCAATCAACCGCCAGAAAATTTTTACCTGAAAAAGTTCAGTAGATTGTGCTGCCGATAAATAACTCCCAAGTTGGGTGCAGTCTCATCCGAGTTACGCCCAACTTATCCGAGATTCTTCAGACTCCGGGAAAACTTCAACTTTTTTTAAGATAAGCCCGGGTGCAAATGATGCAGGTATATTTACTGGGGGGGGGAGGCGGAGCATCTGGACTGTCGTTCCCCCCGGGGGGGGGAACGAGTCAATGCTGCTGGGGAGGAGTCAATTGGTGCCACTACCGAGGATAAACAGACTCAGGAGAGTGCCGCTATTCCAGAGACTGTGGAGGAGGATAGGGGCGAGGAGATTGCGCGATCGCGTATAAACCACTCCCAACACCACCCCTAAAGTAGCCAAAGGTAGCACTTCCGAGAGATTCAAATGTGCCAGAGCGAACAAGGCACTACTGGCGGCGATCGCCCCCCAAACGGAGGTATATCGCGTGAGAGACGGCAGCAAAAATCCCCGGAACATAATTTCCTCAAAAACGGGAGCCGCCACCGAGGCGGTGATGAAAAATATCACCAATGCCACATTATCTTGACCCGAGAGAGCAATGGGAAGAATGGGGTTACTTCCGCCGCGCCCCTGCCAAATTTGTTGGTTGATTAACGAGACTAAAATCACCAAGGGAAGCGCCGCCACATAGCCGCCGATTCCCCAGAGGAACCACTTATCGCGCCACTGGATGCGAAACCACTCTTCCCCTAAGGGGAAAAACGATTTAATCGAGAAAAACAACACCCCTAAGCCACCGCTTGCCAGGAGGATATAGGTGAATAAAATATAGAAAGCCCGCTCGCGCACTGCCAAAGTAGCGGATTTAATCCCGATCGCCGCAATCAGCAAAGGAACGAGAATTTGGGCGACAAAGAAAAAGCCGACCACAAACACTTGCCAAATCATTTCCCAATCCCAAGGCGCGTCCCAATCGCGATCGCCATTTTGTGCCAAGAGAGACTCCTTCCCTTTCAGCACCCGTTGTGCGAGGACAAAGAGTAACAGTGCCACCCCAAGTAAGACCCCCAATCCGGGAAGCCCACTAATCAGAGTTAACTTCAACAACGCTTCTTCTGCAATTTGTTGTTCCCGGGCGCTGAGTTGTGCCAGAGCGCGATCGCGATTTTGAACCCGGTAGAGTTTTTCCAGAGCGCGATCGCGGAACCACCCGTCTAAATTGGCCTGAATGAGTTCATCCGCATCCCGCAGAACGCGCGGATTATCTTGCCACAATCCTAACAAGACCCGGGCCGTTTTCGCGATCGGTTGTTGATTCGGATTCGGCACTTCAGTGAACTGCGTCCAGATTTGGCGAGCGCGCGTCACTTCAGCTTGCTGTGCTGATAGAATGCCCAATTGCAAGCGCAACTCATCGCGCAAAGATTGCAGTTTGTCAATTTGGGCGTTAAGCTGCTGTTGTTGTTGGCGGGTGGCTTGAGAGCCTTCCACCAGCGGCGGAGTAGGGAATTGAGGCTGTGGGGGAGCCACAACCACCGTAGAGTCCAGGCGATCGCGCGTGCGCTGCAGAGTTTGCTTAGTAGAAGCGATCGCTTGTTCGTATTGGGCGATCGCCCCCTTATAAGGTTCCTCCCCCAACAAAGCCGCCCCTGCTTTTGCCATTGGATCCTGCGGACCTTCCGGTTCATACTGACTCCCCCGCAAGAAAAGATTCGTTTGATACAGTTCCAGACGACTTTGAATCTGAGGTTGGTTGAAACTCTGCACCAAAGACGTGCCCACCAGCAGCACCACCAGCACCGTCAGCAACCCGAGAACCAATCGTTTAACTGTTTTCTTCAATTCCATTTCAGGTCTCCCTCACCCTCCTGTGAACGGCAACTCTTCAACCCGTTGGGGCAATTTCCCCATAACTCTGTCACTTTACCGCATTCTTTGCACCCCCCTGCTGCATCGGCGCGGGGCAGAACAGTTGAGACGCAATCTCCCCCCACAGAATTCTCGCACCATTGATGGTAAAATGCTCCTGACCCAGCCCTCCTTGGCTTCAAAGGCGAGGGACGCACCATATTCGTTTGGAGGATAGAACCCTGACCACTCGCGTTATCTTAGTCCGACATGGGCAAAGCACCTATAATAAACAGCGTCGCATTCAAGGTCGCCTGGATGAATCCGTCATCACCGATGTGGGTCGCGTGACGGCGAAGCAAGTGGCGGCGACCCTCAGCGGTATCCGATTGGATGCGATTTACTGCAGTCCTCTGAAACGGGCCAACGAAACCGCAGAAGTCATCTGGTCAGCCTTACCCGAGGACGCCAGACCTGCAGCAGTGCAACCCACCGACCGATTAATGGAAATCGACCTCCCCTTATGGGCAGGGAAGCGGCGCGACGACGTGCGGGAGAAATTTCCAGAAGACTATCGCTGCTGGCACGAAAGACCCCACGAGTTTCGCATGATGCTCCAGGGAGAAAGCGGCGCGATCGAACATTTCCCCGTTTTAGCCGAACACGAACAAGCGCGTCAATTCTGGGACGAACTGTTATCCCGTCACCCCGATGGAACCGTCCTCGTGGTCGCCCATAACGGCATCAATCGCTGTTTGCTCAGTACCGCCTTGGGCATTTCCCCGGCGTACTATCATTCCATTCAGCAGTCCAACTGCGCCATTAGCGTCCTCAACTTCAGCACCCCCAAACCGCCAAAAGGCAAAGTGCCGGTGCAGTTAGAATCGATGAACGTCACCAGTCATGTGGGAGAAGTGCTTCCCACCCGCAGACCGGAACATCGCGGCCCGCGTTTGATTTTGGTGCGCCACGGGGAAACCGAATGGAACCGACAGCAGCGCTTTCAAGGACAAATCGACGTTCCCCTCAACGAGAATGGGAAAGCGCAATCGGCGAAAGCCGCAGAATATCTCAAAGACGTGCAGATAGATTTTGCCGTCAGCAGTTCCATGTTGCGCCCGAAAGAAACTGGCGAAATAATTCTACAACATCATCCCCATGTGGAACTCAAACTGCACGACGGACTGCGAGAAATCAGTCACGGATTGTGGGAAGGCAAGTTTGAGTCGGATATCGAACGGGAATTCCCGGGGATGTTAAAAGAGTGGAAAGAAGCCCCAGAAACCGTGCAAATGCCGGAAGGGGAGAATTTGCAACAGGTGTGGGACCGCTGCATCGCCGCGTGGCGGGAAATTGTGGCCTCTGCCCCAGGGGGAAGTACCGGCATGGTGGTGGGTCACGATGCGATTAATAAGGCGATTTTGTGCCATCTGTTCGGCCTCGGACCGGCGTATTTCTGGTGCTTTAAGCAAGGGAATGGCGCGATAACGACGATCGATTATCCCAATGGCCCAGACGGTCCGCCGGTGCTGTCGGCGAGCAATATTACCACCCACTTCGGTAGCGTTTTGGATACCACAGCGGCGGGGGCATTATAACCGCCTCCAGGGTGTTTCAGGGTGGCAGGGTGGCCCGCGATCGCCCGATTCAAGTCTTGTCAGTTGAGCGTTTTAACACCGAGTCTGTGAGTACATTACTGCAAAAAGTTCGGGTTCTCGATCCGGTATCGGGTCGCAATGAAACGGCGGATGTGTTCGTCGCCGATGGCACGATCGCGCAAATTGCCCCGGAAATCTCTGATTGTCCCGAGGAGGCGCAGGTGCGCCAGGGTCAGGGATTGGTATTAGGTCCGGGATTGGTGGATCTGTACAGTCATAGCGGGGAACCGGGATTTGAAGAGCGCGAAACCCTGCTTTCTCTGATGGAAGCCGGGGGGGCGGGTGGATTTACCCGGATCGCTATTCTGCCCGATACTACCCCACCAGTGGATAACCGGGCGGGATTGTCTCTGTTGCAGCACAAAGCAGAAGAAGTGATTCGCAAGCGTCAGTTGCTTGCGCCGCCCACTACGCCGCCCTATGGGTTGCCAAAGCTACAGTTCTGGGGTGCCCTGACCCTGGGGGTGCAAGGAGAACAGATGACCGAGGTGGCAGATCTGGCGATCGCCCCCGTGGTAGGGTTTGCTGATGGTTATCCCCTGGAAAATTTGACCCTGTTGCGGCGGATTTTGGAATACTTGCAACCGTTAAACCTGCCGATCGCTTTGTGGCCCTGTTCCCGTCAATTGGCAGGCGTAGGGGTGGCCCGAGAAGGAAATGCCTCGATTCGCTTGGGTTTGCCCGGAAATCCCGGGTATTCCGAAACGGCGGCGATCGCGGCAATTCTGGAACTCGTCGGCGCGATCTCTACCCCGGTTCATCTGATGCGGGTTTCAACCAGGCGCAGTGTGGACCTGATTCGCGAGGCTAAATCGCGCGGATATCCCATTACCGCCAGTACCACTTGGATGCATTTGCTGCTCAATACCGAGAGTATTGGCGGTACGGCAGATTTTATTCCCTACGATCCGAGTTTTCATCTCGCACCGCCATTGGGCAATCCGGAAGACCAACAGGCGTTGATTCAAGGAGTGCGCGATGGGGCAATCGATGCGATCGCGATCGACCATACCCCCTACACCTATGAAGAAAAAACCGTGGCGTTCGCCCAAGCACCTCCTGGGGCGATCGGTCTCGAATTCGCTCTGCCTTTGTTATGGCAAAATTTAGTTGAATCCGGTAAATTATCCGCTTTGGAACTATGGCGCGCCTTAAGTACAAACCCCGCCATTTGCCTACAGCAAACTCCCCCTTCTCTCTCTCCGGGCAACTCGGCAGAAATGCTCCTGTTCGACCCCTTACAAGGATGGTCCTTGAAACCGGGAAATCTCCAATCCCTCGCCACGAATACTCCCTGGTTCGGACGCGAAATTGTCGGTCGCGTCTTGCAAACTTGGTGCCCGGGAACGATGGAATCCAAGGTAATGCAGGTTTCTTAAATGGAGGAAAAAATTAACATTAATGAACTCCCTAACTCCTTCCCAGACTGATACTGGAAACGCGAAAAAAACGCGAAAAAGAAAAGAGAACAGGAGAACTATTAGAGAAAATTGGGGCAAGGGTTGAGGGGAGGCAGAACCTCAGCCGAGGCATTCCCAACGAGAAAGCCAGAAGAAAAAGCACCGAGAAGAAGAGAAAGGGATTGCGAGAAATCCGGTTTCATTGAACAATAAAAACAGAGTAAGAGGAGAAAGGATTGTGAGTGAAGGATTTGATTACGATTTAGTCATCATCGGTGCGGGAGTCGGCGGACATGGGGCCGCATTGCACGCCGTTAACTGCGGACTAAAAACTGCCATTATCGAAGCATCCGACATGGGGGGCACCTGCGTCAATCGCGGTTGCATTCCCTCGAAAGCGCTGCTGGCGGCATCTGGGCGAGTGCGAGAATTGCGCGATACTCACCATTTAAAAACCCTTGGAATTCAATTGGGGGATGTGTCGTTCGATCGCCAAACCATTGCGGACCACGCCGATAAAACCGTCTCTAAACTGCGCGGCGACTTGACCAATAGCCTCAAACGCCTCAAAGTAGATGTATTGAACGGATGGGGCAAGTTGGCGGGCAATCAAAAAGTGGTGGTGGAAACCAGCGAGGGCGAGAAAACCATCACCGCCAAAGATATTATTCTAGCCCCCGGATCCGTGCCTTGGGTGCCTTCCGGTATCGAAATCGACGATAAGACGGTATTCACCAGCGATCGCGCCCTGAAATTAGAATGGTTGCCCCAATGGATTGCCATTATCGGTAGCGGTTATATCGGGTTGGAATTTGCCGATATTTACACCGCCCTCGGGTGCGAAATTACCATGATCGAAGCCTTGGATCGCTTGATGCCTACCTTTGACCCGGATATTGCCAAACTGGCCCAGCGATCGCTGATTTCCCCGCGCGATATCGAAACCAAAGTGGGTCTGTTGGCGCAAAAAGTCACCCCGGGTTCTCCGGTGATTATCGAATTGGCAGATCCGAAAACCAAAGAAGTGGTGGAAGTGCTCGAAGTCGATGCCTGTTTGGTGGCGACGGGGCGGATTCCGGCGACGAAAAACCTCGGTTTAGATAGGGTGGGTTCCGAAACCGATCGGCGCGGTTTCTTGCAGGTGAACGATCGCTTGCAATTGTTAGCCAACCTAGAACCGGTACCCCACGTTTGGGCGATCGGCGATGCAATGGGCAAAATGATGTTAGCCCACGCCGCATCCGCACAAGGGATTGTAGCGGTGGAAAATATTTGCGGGCGCGATCGCACGGTGGATTATCGCAGTATCCCCGCCGCTGCGTTTACCCATCCCGAAATTAGTTTTGTCGGCTTAACCGAACCGGCTGCTAAAGAACTCGGGGAATCAGAAGGCTTTGAAGTGGCTTCGGTTCGGACCTATTTTAAAGGCAATTCTAAGGCGATCGCTGAAGGCGAAACCGATGGCATTGCTAAAGTGATTTACCGCAAAGATAATGGCGAAATCCTCGGGGTTCATATCCTCGGCTATCATGCCGCCGATTTGATTCAAGAAGCGGCAAATGCCATTGCCAATCGTCAATCAGTGAACGAGTTGGCCTTTAGCGTTCACACTCACCCGACGCTTTCTGAAGTGCTTGACGAAGCCTACAAACGCGCTGCCACAGTGTAATTGAATCGGGCAAAAATCTAGAGAAAAAGCCCCGCACCCTCAAAGGGTGGGGTCTTTTTCTCGCATTTATCATGATGTATTATGCTAAGAAAACCAAGTAAAATTTGCTGTCGTTGACCCCCGAGTTTGATTCCATGCCAAACATCCGCCGCCGTCCTCCAAACCCAGCCGTTGCCGTACAGTCCATGCGCTATCAGGTGCATTTACCCGGTAGCGAACCGCAAAATATTCTCGAAAAAATTGTCTGGCACAAAGAAGAAGAAGTGCAGCAAATGCGCGATCGCTTGCCGCTGATCGAGCTGCAAAAGCAATTGCAACGCGCACCGGCAACCCGCGACTTTATCGGGGCGTTATTAGCCAGTCCGAAAAAACCGGGGGCGATCGCGGAAATCAAAAAAGCCTCTCCCTCCAAAGGGGTAATTCGCGAAGATTTCGACCCGGAAGCAATCGCCAAAGCCTATCAGCAAGGAGGCGCGAGTTGCCTTTCCGTCCTTACCGATAAAGAATTCTTTCAAGGCAGTTTTGATTACCTGGAAAAAGTCCGTGCCGCCGTTGAGTTACCTTTATTATGTAAAGATTTCATCATTTATCCCTATCAAATTTATCTGGCGCGCATCAAGGGTGCCGATGCAATTTTGCTGATTGCTGCGGTTCTCTCGGATAAGGATTTGCAGTATTTTATCAAAATTGCCAATACATTGGGAGTGACGCCCTTAATTGAAGTGCATACCCGAGAAGAACTCGATCGGGCGATCGCTCTGGAGGGCGCAACCCTAATCGGCATCAACAATCGCAATTTAGAAGATTTCTCTGTGGATTTGCAAACCACCTGCGAATTACTGGGCGATCGCCGCGACACCTTACAAGGGAAAAATATCCGAGTCGTCAGCGAATCGGGATTGCACACCGCCGTTGACCTGAAACGGGTTCGCGACGCCGGTGCAGATGCGGTTCTCATCGGCGAAGCGTTTATGAAAGAGCCGGATCCCGGATTTGCGATCGCCTCCCTGTTGCAGGAGATTTAACCCCTGTAGCGTGGGAGATAACCGCCGCCGGGGACTTAAGTCCCCGGCTAATAGCTTAAGTGGGTTTTAACCCACTGCAAACGCGAAACTCACTGCAAATGCGATCGGTTCATGGGTTTAGATCCGGCGGGGGTTTAAACCCAATCCGGGTGTTGCTGGGGTGGGAAAATGCCGAGAGAATGTAGCGGATTAAGGTAAGATAAAGGTTAAATATGTCTGATTCATTTAGGATTGGGCATTCGCATCTTAGAGATAAAGCGGCATTTATGGAGCCTATTCCTCTTCCTTCCCCAATCCACTACGAACTGCTGCTGCAAATGTTGGAGCGACGAACCCAGTACGCCCTCGACGAGCATCCGGCTCAGCGAGAGCAAGTACAACAGCTTATTATTACGCTTCGCAAAGCCCAAAGCCAACAACGACAACTGGAAACCCATTGTCAGCTCGACAATTTACCGGTAGAACACCGCTGGTCCCTGAATGAGGTGTCCCAGCCAAAATTTCCCTCGTCGTGGAATGCCCCCTCGCGCGGTGAAGACCCCGGGGTTTAAAGGCTTGGTGCAATAGGCGTCAAGTGATAAAATTTAATATTCTGGTGAAGGATCGTTCGACAACTGCACTCTGGCTTGTGGTACGCAGCCATTGATGGGGCATCTGTACGGACTCCTCACAAGTTTTTTATGCATGAGGATAGATTAAATGGACGACAAGCTGATGCTAATGATTCCTGGCCCGACGCCGGTGCCAGAACAAGCATTGCTCGCTTTGGCAAAGCATCCCATCGGTCACCGCAGTAAGGAGTTTGAGGGCACGATCGCGGAAGTGACGGAAAACCTCAAATGGCTGCACCAAACGCAACATGATGTGGTCATGCTCGCCGGATCGGGAACGGCGGCGATGGAAGCGGCGATTATTAATTTCCTCAGCGCTGGCGATCGCGTGGTGGTCGGCTGTAACGGCAAGTTCGGCGATCGCTGGGCAGAAGTGGCTGAAGCCTATAACCTGAATGTGGAACGGATTACCGCTGAATGGGGCCAACCTCTGGATCCGGAACAGTTCCGGGAAAAACTCGAGGCGGATACCAATAAAGATATTAAAGCGGCGATCGTCACCCACAGCGAAACCTCGACCGGGGTTCTCAATGACCTCGAGACGATCAATCGTCACGTGAAAGCTCACGGAAAAGCGCTGATTCTGGTGGATGCGGTCACCAGTTTGGGGGCGCTGTCGGTACCGATGGACGAATGGGGCATCGATGCGATCGCCTCGGGTTCCCAAAAAGGCTATATGGTGCCTCCGGGTTTGGGATTTGTCGCCGTCGGTCCGAAAGCTTGGGAAGCCTACAAAACGGCAACTCTGCCCAAATATTATCTGGATTTGGCAAAGTACAAAAAAGCCACGGATAAAAGTAGCAGCCCCTTTACGCCACCGATTAATTTAATCTTTGCCTTGCAGGCGACTCTGCAAATGATGCGTCGGGAAGGGTTAGATGCTATCTTCGCCCGCCACGCCAGGCAAATGGAGGCCACTCGCGCTGCAGTGCGCGCCCTGGGATTGAAGCTGTTTGCCCCAGATGATGCCGCTGCACTGTCGATTACGGCGGTGGAATCTTCCGATGCAGAACAAATTCGGGCGATCGTCAAGAAGCAGTTCGATATCTCCCTGGCGGGGGGACAAAATCAACTGAAAGGCAAGGTTTTCCGCATCGGTCACTTGGGTTTTGTTAGCGATCGCGATATCCTAACGGCGATTTCGGCGATCGAAGTGGCTTTACGCGAAATTGGTGCGGAAAATTTCGCTCCCGGTGCCGGTGTCGCCGCCGCCGCTAAGGTGTTTGCCGAATCTTAAGGCTTGCACGTCGTTGTTGCGCTTCGCCGGCGCAACAACGAAGCAGGGAAATCATGGGTCGAGAAACCCTCTTTCCATGCACCACTGCACCGATGGCCTGAATTAGCGATCGCGACATCCCAGGGATTCGCGCGTCCCCACCCCGGTTTGCGAGTTCGCGCCACTGGCAATTTCGCACAGATACATTTAACCCGGAAAAATCTAGCAATTGCTGGAAGTTTCTGAGTATGGCACAATCTGGAATGAAATTAT
>NZ_JAYFEQ010000261.1:0-13673 GCF_055795085.1 Phormidium sp. CCY1219
CACTTTGATAATGCCTTTAAGAGTTCAGTTTTGGACTGCTTAAGAATCCCCGCGTCTTCAGCGCGGGGAGTATCAAGCTCTAGAATAAATAGGGCTTACGCAATCCGCCGCGAATGCCTCTAACAATTAGGAGTGGTGGGCAATGCCTACAAATCGGGCGGCGTAAGTCGTGAATAAAAACAACAAAACAGCTTGGCTAGTGGTGGTGCGTGAGGAGTTAACGTGACAAACTTTATTTCCAAAATGAAGGAGATCTCCAGAAAGTTTCGGGGGGATAATCTCCCCAACCCGGGAGAGGCTCGAGAACCAGAGGATCGGCAAGGGTCACAAGCCGCACCGATGCTGGCACAGAGTCAGCAATCCACCGAGAGCGAAGCTGCCCCCTCGGAACCTAGAGAAGCGCTTTCGGAACTCAAGGCACCGAATTCGAGCAAGATGGCGCGCGCGGGAAAAGCACTGGAGGGCGAAGCTACCCCCTCGGAACCAGGAGAAGCGCTTGCGGAGGTTAAGGAACCGAATGCGAGCAAGATGGCGCGCGCGGGAAAAGCAGTGGCAAAAATCCGCGTGGCGCTCGAGCACCTTTGGAAAAGCCCGGAGGGTAAACTCCTGTATCGCCGTCGAGGGTTTTGGGTGGGTGTGGGAGTGCTGACCCTGAGTTCGGGGGTGGGTGCGGTAAGCTGGGGCTGGTGGTATTTAGACCGCAGCTTGCCCAATGTGTCGGAAGTGTTTACGTTTGTGCGCGATGGCACCTTGACGATTAAAGCGGCGGATGGTCGGATCCTACAGCAAATAGGACCCGCGACGCGAGATAAACTGAATATCGAGCAGATTCCCGTGCCCTTGATTCATGCCTTTATCGCCTCGGAAGACAGTCGATTTTATCAACATCATGGCATCGACTATCAAGGGATTTTGCGGGCAACGGTGTCTAACGTGCTGGCGCGAGATGTGGTGCAAGGCGGAAGTACGATTACGCAACAACTGGCGCGGATGGTGTTTCTGACGCAGGAACAAACCCTGGGGCGCAAACTCCGGGAAGCCCTGCTGGCGATGAAGATTGAAGAGGAGATGTACAAAAAGCAAATCCTCGATCGCTATCTCAATTACGTTTATCTCGGGTCCGGTGCCTATGGGGTGGCGGATGCTGCATGGGTGTATTTCAGCAAGTCGGTGCCAGAGTTGACTTTGGCGGAAATGGCAACGATCGCCGGTTTGCCTCCGGCACCTTCGGTGTATTCGCCTTTGGTGAATCGGGAAAATGCCCGCAAGCGTCGCAATATTGTGTTGCAACGGATGGCTGAATTGGAATACATTACCCCAGAGGAAGCGGCGGCGGCGCGGGCAGAACCCCTGCGGGTGAAGGCGAGTGCCCCGAAACGCCTACAGGTGGAGGCTCCTTATTTTACGTCTTACATTCAAAAAGAGTTGCCGAAGTATGTGTCGAAAGAAGCCCTGGAAATGGGGGGCTTGACGGTGGAAACGACGCTCAATCGAGAATGGCAGAAGATTGCGGAAGAGGTGGTGAAAGAGGCGGTGGAACTCGATGGGGCCTCTCAGGGGTTCGAACAGGCGGCGTTGGTGGCGATCGCGCCGAAAACTGGTGCGGTTAAAGCAATGGTGGGGGGTCGCTCTTTTGAGGAAAGCGAGTTTAATCGGGTGACTCAGGCCCAACGTCAACCGGGTTCGACGTTTAAAGGGTTTGTCTATACGGCGGCGATCGCGGCGGGTTGGTCTCCTTATGATGGTTACGAAGATGCGAATTTTAAGGTAGATGGCTACAAACCGCGCAACTTCGGGGGCAAATATCGCGGCTGGGTCTCGATGCGCGATGCCCTCAGTAGCTCGATTAATGTGGTGGCGGTTAAGGTGTTGATGGATATCGGCTTTGAACCGACGATTAAACTGGCGCAAGATATGGGGATAAAATCGAAACTGGAGCCGATTTATTCTCTGGCGTTGGGGGGATCGGAAGTGAATTTACTGGAACTGACGAGCGCTTATGGGACGATCGCGGCGGAAGGGAGGCATTATGAGCCGCATGGGATCGTTCGGGTTGTCGATCGCCGAGGGAAGACGATTTACGCTGCTGATTTTAAACCGCAACGCGCTCTGGATGACGAAACGGCTTCGATTATGACTTGGATGCTCGAACCGGTGGTGCAGTACGGTACGGGGGCGGCGGCGCAATTGCGCGATCGCCCGGTGGCTGGGAAAACGGGGACCTCGGACGAAGCCCGCGATTTATGGTTCATCGGCTTTATCCCCCAACTGGTGACTGGGGTATGGTTGGGCAACGATGACAGCTACCCCACTTGGGGCAGCAGCAGCACCGCCGCCTTTACCTGGCGTCAGTTTATGGACAAAGTGACGGAGGAACTCCCAGTGCAGGAGTTTCCCGAACTGCCGGAGTTAGAGGATCGCAACGGATTTCTGAAAGCGCAACCGGTGCAACCTCACAGTGTTTACTACGGCGACACCACGCCGGATAACGCGCAATCTGGCTCGGCAAATGCCCATGATTATTATGAGGGCTATTATTACTAAATGTGAGGTCGCCAGGTTCGATGCATGTCGGGGCGATCGCAATCCGCCCCGACATTAGGAATGATTTACACGCTTGTGGCTTCATCGGAGAAGTCACTTAGAACCAACCCTGATAAAACCCCTGGAAAATATTTCTATCCAAGCCAATCTGGTGGATAGTTTAATTCGGGGGGATTTAAAATACTGAGCGTCAATAGGTATCCACCGCATGTTTTGGTATTGCCGGAAGATGATGCGAATCGCCAGATTGCGATCGGTTTTATTCTGCATCCAAACCTGAACGAGCGTGCTATTCAAGTGCTGCCCAATTCTGGGGGGTGGACAAGTGTTCTGGAGGAGTTCGCGAAAGTTCATGTTCCAGAAAAGAGTAGTGAGATGAGTGGCAAAAGTGGCAATTATTTTGCATCTGTGCTGTTTAAAGGCGGAGAATTGCCGGCACTGCGATCGCAACCCCGTATCCCCCAGACCGGGATAGGGGGTGAATCAAGGGCGATCGCAAGCTGCTGTAGGAACATCCCGCGCATCCCATTGCCGCATTACCCCATCCCCTTGGCTTTCTCTGCAAGCAGGGGGTGGGGCGTGCCTACAAGCGCGATCGCAGTTCAACTCTGCTACGCATAACTTTTTCTAATCAATCACCCGGGTCAATATTCCTCTTTAGAGAGAGACGCGGGTTTCCCTCATATCGTAAAATAATATTGTAGTTCGATAAGAGTGCTTATGAATCTATTAATGGATGTCTCTGCTGCAGCCAGCAATACCGATTTTGCCGTAACGGGTGTGGTATTTGCCGTCGGCTTTATTGCTGCAGCGACCATTGGCTCGATCGCCTGGTACAACTCTAAGCGTCCCCCGGGTTGGGAAGACAAAGAACGTCCCGACGTGGTGCCAAAAGTCGATAAGAAAAACTTAAGCGAATAAACCCCATAATAAAACCTGACTGGGGCGATCCATCGGCGATCGCCCCGCCATTATCCACTCCCAACTTTGCGCAAGCGCACCATAAAAAACCCATCCATGTTATGCTGGTGCGGCCACACTTTAATCCACCCCTCTGAGGTGGCAAAAGCCGCTGGGGGCGTGCCCGATTCCGGGGGTTCAATTCGCCAGTGGGGGCGATCGCGCAAAAATTCGCGAATTACCGCTTCATTTTCCAACGGATGCAAGGTGCAAGTGGCATACACTAACACCCCACCGGGTTTCACCCATCGAGCCACTCCCGCCAGCAATTCGCCTTGCAGTTGCGACAGTTGCTCGATGTTTTCGGGAGTTTGACGCCACCGGGCATCGGCGCGACGATGCAGGGTGCCGAGTCCAGAACAAGGGGCATCTAACACCACGCGATCGCCTACGTCCTGGAATTGACTCAACTCCCGACTGTCACCCCTGACGATTTGTACCGACTCGATCTGCAGTCGTTGGGCATTTTCCGGCACTTTTTTCAACCGCGACGCCGTGCGATCGCACGCCCAAATCGTCCCTTCATCTCCCATCAACTCCGCAATGTGAGTTGTCTTTCCCCCAGGTGCCGCACAGGCATCGATCGCCACCTCTCCCGGTTGCGGCGCGAGCAAATACCCCACCAGTTGGGCGCTACTGTCTTGCACGGTCCACCATCCCTCCCCATATCCCGGTAAATTTTGCACCGCACCCGCACCGGCACTTAAGCGCAACGCTTGGGGCAAATGAGGCACCGGCGACACCTGCACTCCCGCCGACTTTAGCGCCGTTTCCACTGCTTCGCGGGAACTTCGCAGGGGATTAACTCGCAAATCTAGGGTGGGCGAGTGATTAAACCACTCGCATAATTGTTGCGTTTCTTCTACCCCTAATTGCTCTACCCAATAGGCGACAATCCAATCGGGAAAGCTATACGATATCCCCAACCGTGATATTTCGTCGGCGGGTAATTTTAGCGGATCGCCATCTTCCGAATTTGCCAAGCGCAGGTATTGACGCAATACCCCATTCACAAACCCGGCGAGTCCTTTAAATTTATTCGCTTTGGCTAACTCAACGGTGGTATCCACTACGGCGGAAGGGGGGATAAAGTCGAGGTAGCGCAACTGATACAATCCCAAGTGCAGAATAATTCGCAAATCCCGGGGTTGCTGGTGGGCTTTCTTTTTCGCCAGTTGGTCGATCGCCGCGTCAAGGGTTCTCCGTCTTCTCACGCACCCATAGACCAATTCCGTTGCCAATCGCCGATCCCTCGGGAGCAGTTGTTCCTCTGCGCCCACAGTGGCTTTGTGCAGCCATTTGTCTAAGGCAACATCGGCAAATGCATCGCGACGATCGATGTCGCGCAGGGCTAAAAATGCGAGTTGACGAGGATTTTGCATAATAGAAATGGGGCTAGCCCTTTTGTGTTATCGGCACAGGAGAAGGTTACATGCGATTCAGTCGCGATCGCAGGTTATCGAGTTGGGCGTCAATTTCTGCAAAATCGATGTCCGGCATTTGCTCTAACTGATTTTCCATCCGCGCAGAGGCGGCGCGTGCCTTCAGAGTTTGAGTGTGAGCTTCCAAATTCGAGAAATGACGTTTGAGCGCATCGACTCGAGGCGTCAATTCCGCAAGCTGGATTTGCAGTTGCTCTGCAATTTTACTTTGGCTGTGTTTTTCTGTCAACCACTCCCGCGCTTTTGCCTCATCTTTTTGCTGCAAGGCGCGTTGCGCTTGTTGTTGCAATCCCTCGATGCGGGTTTGGGTGGCGCGGTACTCTTGGGCGAGGCGTTGTTGACTGGCAACGGCTCGATCTACACTTTGCTTCAGTTCCGCAATGGTTTGTTTCAGCTCTGCCTCGGAGTCGCTGCGTTTTTGCTGCCAATCGGTGATATTCGACCGAATCAACCGACTGATGCGATCGCCTAAATTCATGGTTTTCTCTCCTGTGATAATCGATTCGTCTTTATTTCATTTGCCGTATGGGTGGGGCTGAACCTGTCGCGCGATCGGTTTTCAGACTCCCCTGAAAGCGAAATCAGGCGGCCCTGTCTGCTTGGGGAGGGGGGTTTATCTATTTTATCGCTTTATTGAGTAAACTATTGCGGGCGGAAACCCTGAACGAAATTCATCCAAGGGGAAACTTTATTGCCGGTAATATCGAGAATGGGGATATATTCGGTTCGTTGCGGTTGGCTATAGCGAAAGATTGCGGTTTGTTCTGGGGTTCCGGTTCCATATTCTCTGACTTGTTGCGCCGCGAGACGACAACTAATCTCGAAATTGCCCATATTCACTTCCCCACCCCCGGCAAAATAGTTCCAGGAAATCCCCTGCAATCTTGAATTTTGACATTCATAATCCGTGATTTCAAACATCTTGGCGAGATGAACGTCGTACAAGCGAAGCTGACCCCCATAAGCGGGGTTGGTAGTATTCCAATTGGGAACGATGAATTCCGCACCCATGTAAGCATCTCGGTCGGGGGTAAACGCACCTAAGTGAATGCGATCGATGGGAACTTGAGTGCTGTTTTGGGCGATCGCTGCTTTAGGGGTTGGGTTTATCCCCAGTAACAGAGCGATCGCACAAGCCGTTACCGCTAAACTTTGAGGTAGCATTTTTTGAAGGTTCCTGAAATGTTTTCATTCTATTTTATCTAAAATTACCGATTTTTGCAATTTCGATTAAAGATTTTGACGCCTTGACTCATTCTGCCAATTCAGCCCCGGAACCTTTTCTTTTCCTGGCTGCAAAGCCATCGTAAACTAACCCTATAATTAATAGGCTTTTCCAGGAGCCTTTACCTGTAATTTAGGCATTAAAAGCAGCAATATGGACAGCACTTGATGGAGGGGGAGAAAGAAAAAGGATTGCCGCGCCTTTTCCTGGGATAGAGCTGGAGAGGTTAGGAGGGGGTGCTATCATAGAAAAAATAGGATTATTACAAAAATGGAAAGCCTCCATCACCCAAAAGACATTCTCAAAGACCGTTACCGGATTACCCACACCCTCGGGCGCGGTGGAATTGGCATCACCTACGCCGCCGAAGATTTACAAACGGGCAAGTCGGTGGCGATAAAAACACTCTCCCTGCGCCAGACCCAAGACTGGAAAGTTATCGAGCTGTTTGAACGAGAAGCCAAGGTGCTTTCCCACCTACAACACCCGGCCATTCCGGATTATTTAGATTATTTTAACATCGATACGCCAGACGATCGCCGATTTTATATCGTGCAAGAATTGGCGGAGGGACAATCCTTGGAAGAAGCGATCGCAAGTGGCTGGCATCCCACAGAAATAGAGAGTCGAGACATTGCCAAACAGGTGTTAGCAATTCTCAACTATTTGCATGAATTAAACCCGCCAGTAATTCATCGGGATATCAAACCGCAAAATATTATTTTGCACTCCAACGGTCGGATATTGCTAGTAGATTTTGGGGCAGTACAAGATACCTATCGCCATACTATGACTAGCGGGAGTACCGTGGTAGGAACCTACGGTTATATGGCCCCAGAACAGTTTCGCGGACAAGCACAACCCAGCACCGATTTATATGGGTTGGGTGCCACGTTAATTTATTTGCTGACCCACCAATCCCCAGCAGAATTACCGGAAAAACGACTGAAACTTGATTTTCGTCCCTATGTGAATGTGTCGAATGATTTTGCCGATTGGTTAGAGCAAATGCTAGAACCTGCAGTGGAAGACCGGTTTACATCAGCGGTGGAAGCATTGGGGGTTTTGGATGGAAATCGCGAATCGATTTATCCCCTAAAATCCAGTTCCCGCAAACCCGCCGGCAGTCGCATCAGTTTGAACAAAACCAAACGCAAACTGGTGGTGGATATGCCCCCCACTGGATTTAAACCAGATTCGATTGGGTTGATATTTTTTGCGTTATTTTGGAATGGATTTTTAGTGCTTTGGACGTCAGGTGCCGCAATGGCAAGCATCTTTTTTGCCATGTTCTCGATTCCGTTTTGGGTGGTGGGATTGACCCTGACGGGAACATTATTATTTCAGTTTTTCGGGCGAACTCGCTTGGAAATCGACCGGGAAACCTTCCGTTTGCAGTGGCAGCTTTTCGGTTTTACCCGCAAAATCGAGGGGAATGTGGAGGATATTTATCGCGCAGAAGTCAGCCCGAGCAACGTTAAAATTAACAGCCGACCGGTGGTGAGTTGCGCTCTACAAGTAGGGGTCAAAACCTATCGTTTCGGTTCCAACTTTACGATAGTAGAGCAAGAGTGGTTGGTCTCGGAAGTGGCCTCTTTTATCGGAAAGCCAAGCCTTATGTCACATCGATGATTATCAAGCAGAAAAACCCCAGGCAAAATCAATGAAAACCCTTAATCCAAAAGCAGCCTAAATTCTGGAAGTTTACCGCGATATCGCTCATTGATTTGATAGGGCTTACCTACGGTTCGGAAACCTCCGTAATTCCCTATAATTGAACGGTTGCAACCGCCCAATTTAAAGCGAGGGATTGAGCGGAAAACCGCATCCGATCGCCGCGTATTTTCCCTGGGTGGGGCGAAATGTCGCAGGGCGTTTCGCTATCATAGAAACAATGCGATTATTGCCAACGTTATGGAAACCCTCCATCATCCAGAAGACCGGATTAAAAACCGCTACCGCATTACCCACACCCTCGGGCGCGGCGGAATTTGCATCACCTACGCCGCCGAAGATTTAGAAACGGGCAAGGCGGTGGCGATAAAAACCCTTTCTCTGCGCGCAACCCAAGAGTGGAAAGCGATCGAACTGTTTGAACGAGAAGCCAAAGTGCTTTCTCAACTAGAACACTCGGCGATTCCGGATTATTTAGATTATTTCCAAATCGATACCTCAGACGATCGCCGATTTTATATCGTGCAAGAATTGGCGGAGGGACAATCTTTAGAAGAAGCGATCGGACAAATATGGAAGTTGACAATCAGCCGATAAGAACTTGCAATTTGCAGGTGGGAGGGCAAAATTATCGCTTCGGATCGCAACTGAAAATACCAGAACAAGAGTGGTTCGTGTCGGAAGTGGGGGATTTTGTGGGAAAAGTTCTCTCTATCCCTTCCGGATGAGAATAACCGGAACAACCGCAAGTGGCAAGAAAGGAAATAATTTGATGTCAAGGCACTGTAAAATGGGCGATCGTTCATCTTCAAATATGCGCTATTATCGAGAGTATTTGCTGTTAGCCGGGATTCTGCTGTTGGGGGCGGGACTGCGTTTCGCGCAATTGGAGGCAAAACCGCTGTGGTTGGATGAAATTATGACCGGGTTGTTTAGTGTGGGAGGAAGCTACGATCGCGTGCCTTTGGATGTGCAGTTGAGGGTGGGACAATTGGCGGATATTTTTACCCTAAATTCCCAGACAAGTTGCGGTCAAATTGCCCAAACGGTGGCCACGGAATCGACCCATCCGCCCCTGTTTTTTTGCTTGACTCACCAGTGGTTAAAGCGAGTAGAAGGCTCTTTTGCGTGGCAGGTGCGATCGCTGTCTGCTTGGTTTGGCATTGTCGCGATCGCGGGGATTTATCTTCTCAATCGTCTGGCCTTTTCTGCCCGCGCCGCCAGGGTCGCCGCCGCACTGATGGCGGTGTCTCCCTTCGCCGTTTATCTCTCCCAAGAAGCGCGGCACTATACCTTACCGATGGTCTTAATTATTTTAGCATTAATTGGATTAATTGAAATGACAAAGCGCGTATTTTTAGGTAAAAAAGTACCGATACTTTGGGGGCTGGCTTGGTCTGTAATCAATGCAACGGGTTTATATGTCCACTATTTCTTTATTTTGGCTTTTGTGGCGCAAATTCTAACTTTATTTGCTGTTTTTATCTTTCGATTTAGGCTAAATTGGCGAGTATGTAATAAAATTCACAAAAATCAGCAAACTGCAACAACTACTCTGCTAAAACTAATATGCTTTTGCCTGTTGCCCGGACTATTTTATTGGCCGTGGTTGCCGATTTTGCTACAACATTTCAATCGTCCGGAAACCGATTGGTTTCAACCCTTTAACCCCTCATGGACGGATAGCATTACGCCAATTTTTAATACTCTGGCTGGCTGGTTGGTGATGACTGTGGCGCTGCCGGTGGAAAATCAACCCCTGTGGGTGGCGATTTCTTCCGGGTTGCTGATGCTGATATTTGCTGGCTGGATGGTGGGGCAGATTGCTGGCAATTTTTGCAGATTATTTACCACAAAAACCACACAGTTGTCAAGTATAACCCTGGGATTTTTTACCGGATTCGTGCTGTTGCAATATTTTGCAATTGTTTACTTGCTGGGGAAGGATATTACCTCGGCGGTGCGGTATCATTTTATGTATTATCCGGGAATTTGTGCCTTACTTGCTGCCAGTTTGAGCGGGAAAAAACCGCCAGAAAAAAGGGACACAGACAAGGGAAATGTTTCCCAGGAATTGCCGGGGGAGGGGAAGCGGGTGAAAATGCGAGGATTTCGGTTTTCGGGATGGGTTTTTCCGGTGATATTGGTGGTGTTGTTGGGGGCGATAAGCAGCAGTTTTGTGGTGTCGGGGTTGGTGTTTCAAAAACCCTACGATCCGCAGGGAATGGCGCGGCGGATGAATGTGAATTTTGATGCGCCGGTGATGGTGGTGGTGGGATATGAGAATTATCAAGAAGTGGGGTTAGGATTGGGGTTGGCGCTGGAATTGGAGCGCATTCGCGCGCAGAATCCGGAAGAGACTTGGGTGGCGTTTGTGACGCGATCGCCGAGTTATCAGTCGGTATGGGAATATTTAGCGCAGTTGGGCGAACTTCCCGCTGCGCCGCTGAATTTATGGATCGTCGCCCCCGGGTTGAGACAACGACAATATCCGCCACAATTAGCCCTATCCAAACAAGGGGTTTGTCAGCTTGTCCCGACGGAGTATTATCGGCTGGGGATTCCCTATCAGCTTTATCGCTGTGAGAGGTTGGGGAAAGGAAGTTCGCCAAAGGGGAGGAAAACAGAAAGCGGGATACAGGGGATTCCAGGGGCGAGACGGGGGGATCTTAACGGTTTCCTCGTTCAAGAAAAACGGTATAAGAAAGCCGATTTTTAGTTCCTACTGAACCTACGCCAAAGGGGGCGATCGCCCGCCAACTATTCATCAATCTGCCACACTTCCTTGCCATACTCCTCATCCAGGATTTTTTTAGGACGCAGGACCAACAGGATTTTTCCCAGCAAGCGGGTATCCGGTTGAGACTCAAACCACTGCATATCCAAAGTGCCATTGCGATCGCAAATAAAATAACTATTCTCATCCCAAACGCGCATTGAGCGATCGACCACCAGCAACACCGATTCCGGTTTGCCCGTCAGGGGTTGAGCAAGGCGATCGCTGTGGCACAAAATCGCCACCGGGTCTTCCGCCTGTAACACCACTTGCCAACTCGGAATCGGCACCCACGCCGCATTTCCCGACGCCTTCACCATGCCAAAGGGTTCTTCTTCCTCCACCAAAGGAACCGCCTGTAAATCCGCCGGTGTCAGGGGCATTTCCCCCACCACCGGCAGGATGCGGGGCAATTGTTCCGCCGATTCGATGCGATACACCGGCAATATCGGCGCGGGTTTCGACGGGGTGACGGTAAAATCCGTAAGCAACTGCTCGATTTTTTGACGGGCGCTGGGGGTATGGGCAAAAGACAGGCCCCGGGCAATCAAGCGCGATCGCTCTTGCATATCGGATTTTTGCCGTGCCAATTTCCAGGATTGATAAGCCACGGCATCTCCGGGATGGGAAGAAAATCCCTCCGGTAATTTAGACAAGCGAGAGAAGTCTTTCATCGCTTTTGCCAATTCGTGACTTTCATCAAAATCGAGATTTCTTTGCACGATAAATTCAGCGGCGGCGGCCCGTTCTTCTTGAGTCAAAATCCGCAATTCGTAGAGAATATCGCTGCCTTTGCGGGCAAAATGCGATCGCGTATGGTCCGAGACTCCTACAGTGACAATCGAATCGTAAACCTGAGATCCGACAATCACCTGATTTTGGTGAACTGGCTCAAAGCCAGTTTCTTCAAAAATATTTTGCGAATTATAACCCGATCGCGCCAACTGGTGACAGGCTTTGCCCCAGTCAACCCAAGAGCCTTCCTTGCGACGCAGCGATCGCACCAATTTTTCCGCCTCTTGCTCGGATAAAGCGTTCGGATTGGGATTGGGAGTTCCTTGTGGAGTTTCAGTCATAGCTATCCTTAATTAGACCTCGATGTCTCACTTAACATAAAATCGCCTTCGACATGATATACCCCTTAAGTGCGAGAGTCTCCCTCGCTACGGTGAAGCGCGAGTATCCTCGCACTGCCGCTGAAATCGCGCCGAGGGGGGAGTTTCAGGTAGGGCGATCGCCTCCTAGTGCCCCATCACCCTTTTCCCGGGGCACTTTCCAGAGCAGAGCGCAGGTGTCCGTCATGGGTATCGAGCAACAATTGCGCCTCTCCCTTATCCAAATCGGTCCAATGCATGATCAGCGCCAACTTTACCGACCGACCGCTTTTTTCCAACAAAAAGCCAGCCTCTTGACGATTCAACCCCGTCAGATCGCTGAGAATTCGCAACGCGCGATCGTGCAGCTTGCGGTTCGTCACCGACACATCAACCATGCGGTTGCCATAAACCTTGCCCAGTTTAACCATCACCCCGGTGGAGAGGATATTCAGCGCCAGTTTAGTCGCCGTGCCCGCCTTCAAGCGAGTCGAACCCGCCAGCAGTTCCGGACCGACCAACAGACGGATATCGATATCTGCCGGCATGTCCACCTGTTGCGCCGGCACGCAGGCGATCGAAATCGTGGTTGCGCCGCGACGGCGGGCCGCCTGTAACCCGCCGATGACAAACGGAGTCGTGCCCCCGGCGGTAATTCCGACCACCACATCCCGTTCCACAATATGACGACGGACGATCGCATCTTCCCCATCCTCAGCGCGGTCCTCCAAATCTTCCGAACTGCGGATCAACGCACCGGCTCCCCCCGCAATAATGCCCTGCACCTGTTCCGGAGGCGAGCAGAAAGTGGGGGGACATTCTGCCGCATCCAACACCCCCAGACGCCCGCTGGTGCCCGCACCGATATAAAACAGACGTCCGCCATCGCGCAGGGAATCCGCCGTGCGGTCGATCGCCCGTGCCAGTTCCGCCCGGGCCGCCGCGATCGCGCTCAATACTTTCCCATCCTCGTGATTGAACAGATCCACCAATTCCAGAGAACTGAGGCGATCGAGATTTTCGCTTTTCGGATTCACCTGTTCCGTGAGCAGATGTCCCCGTTCCTCCAAATTACTCATCTAAACCTCCTTGTTGTGCAAACCCCCGCTATACCCAATTGGGTTAGCGGCGGGAGGAAACCAGCCGAACTTCAGGGTTCGATGCCCTGAAGTTCGTGGACTATAAACTGTAAGCATAGCCATCCTTTTTGTGAACAAACTGACAGGATTTGCGATCGATACCTTGCACTAAACCTATCGTAGTTGAGATATTAAAGCGTCCTGCCCTCGCGGGCCTACAGGGGTCGTGACTTACATTCTTACTTGTCAATAGATGATGAGTTGACCTTCCCAGAACTGCAGCGGTTTGTTCCCCCAAGATTCCGAACCCGCGCCATTGGGGTTACAAGAGACCTTCTAGCTGACGGCGGATGCGATCGAGTTCCGATTCCGAGAAGCTGGAGTCCTCGGCGGGGCGCTGTGAACTGCGATCGGGGATATCATCCGGATTCCAGTCCGTTTCCTCCAGATTGGTTTCTGGGGGAACGCTTAATTCCCCTTCCGGGATAACCTTGCAATCATATCCTGCTTCCCGACAAAACTCCTCCACCTCCTCCAAATCGATCGCCTCCGGAGTGGGCGTAGGGAAATCCTGGGCCTCCAACAGTCCCGCATAGCGGGTGGCATCATCTTCCGATTCAAACATCAGAACCGTATTGCGATCGCCAATTCGCAGAGTATGAATTCCTTCATTTTCCGTGCGGGCATTAAACAGTAAAACAAAGACACGCATAAGCTCAGACCCTCTTCCTATTAGGGGTCGATAGGGGCTTCACAACCCCCACCTCCCATTCAGAACCGTACATGAAACTTTCGCTTCATACGGCTCCTAGCCAATTTATCCCTTGTCATGGGAGCTGATTTTCGCTTGATATTCCTCAATTATGATGAGGTCTCTTG
>NZ_JAYFEQ010000262.1:0-219 GCF_055795085.1 Phormidium sp. CCY1219
CTGGGAAAGACACACACAGTAATCCACTAGGCTTCAAAACTATCATCAAACCCAGCAATCAAGCCATCAAAACCCACTACAGGAAACTGAAAGGGATAGTAGACTCACACAGCACAGTACCGCAAGAGGGGTTAATAAGACGCCTCAACCCGGTCATCAGAGGGTGGAGCAACTATTACTCAACAGTAGTGTCTAAAGAAGCTTTCTCTCAAATGGATA
>NZ_JAYFEQ010000263.1:0-9545 GCF_055795085.1 Phormidium sp. CCY1219
AGATTCTGGGTACCGGATGCGGCGTGGAGGGTCTTGGAATTTCATCCCCAGGATGTGCCGTGCCACGCAGCGCCGCCAACTCGAGCCAAAAAACGGATGGAGGAACCTCGGGTTTCGCTTGTGCTGTGCTTCCCTGCTGAGTCCTGAGTGAGGGGGCGGATGAAAGAAATAACTGTTATTTTGTAGTTACATTCGTAAGATTCAATTGTTGCCACAAGAAATCGGCGGGATTTGGGAGTAGAGCGGGAGGGAGGTAAGCGATTCGCCGAGGTTGCTTTGGCTGCGGGATAATTGGATGGTGGAGGGGCAACCTCCTATATATATGGCCGCACCTTTTCCATTATGTTCATAATACTGTCAAGTGGTAAGGGTTGTCAAGGGGGTGGAGAAATTTTTTTTTGCGAGAGTTCGACAAGCTTGGTGTAGCAACATACGTAAGATTCAATTGTTGCTACAAAAATCCTCGTTCCCGGGAGCGGTGGGGGAACGAGGGATATGGAGAGAATAGCCTCACTTCGGAGGAAAGAGCGCAAATTGCGGGAGGTAGGTGAGAGGGGATTGGCAGACCCAGTGCTAAGCTTGGGAGTAACTTTTGAGACTTTCCGGGTCGAATTGACGGAGGATGCGGCTAGATTGGTTGACGGTGGTGGGGGAACCATTGACCACGAGCAGGTATTTCCCGGCATTGAGGCGGTTGCGATAGGGCAAAGCGTCGCCACTGCCAAAGGCGATACCTGCGCCGCCGCCGACAAAAAAGCTGCCCATTGCACCGGAGGCGGCACCGAGGAGACCCCCGATGAAGTGATTACCCAGTTCACCGGCCCAGGCAAAGGTATTCAGACCGGTGATGACACTAAATGTGGCACCGGCGGCGAAGCCAAACGGAACCAGCCAAGTTGCCATTAATTTGGTTTGTTTGATGGCTTGTTCGTTGGGGTCGATGAGACCGTATTCATCGGCAGTTTTGTAGCCTCTGCCGAGAATGGTTACTTGGTTCATGGGCAAGCCTTCTTTTTCGAGAGCGGAGTAGGCAGCTTCAGCTTGAATGCGATCGGGCACAACGGCAACGAGATAGTTCATTGCAGATTTCAATGTTAGTTATCGGGTGGGTTAGACAAGGTTCAACCGCAGGGGGTTGCAGCCATTAGAATAGGCGCTGTGGATATTATATCGGTTTTGGGTAACGCCGAAGATGGCTCGGGTGAAAAATTTCCCCTCGGTTCATTTCCTAGGGAGGAGGGACATAGGAGGGAGAAAAATCAGAATTGAACCCGGAGAAAGGGTGAAATTGGGAAGGATTGGTCCGAGGATTTTCCGGATACAGAAAGTGCCGATCGCGCGGCGAAAGTAGCCGAAAAAACAGCACCATTGCAAACCGCCCGTTGGTTTTGGACGCAGACCGAACCTGCGGATGGAAGGCGAGGCGATCGCGGATGGAGGAAAAAAATCCGTGGCGATCGCACAGTTCCGGGAAAGAGGAAAAGCATGGAGACGAAGGAGGATTTGGCACAGCGCCAACATCAGCGCCAGGGGTGAAACGAAGCAAAACGGCTATATTTGGGTCGTAAAAACCAGAAAATTCAGCACAGAATCGCAAAGCAGCAGACGATCGCCGCGCGAGAAAAGTAAAGCAATCCCCAGCGATCGCCGCACCCAGGCGGATCCAAAACAGGTTAGGGAATTGGGGGGCAAAAACACGAAAAGCAAGAGAATTAATAAAATAAAAGTGAAGAATTTCCGCCAATCTGTATAAAAGAGTACGCTTTGCAGTTACAATGACCTACTGCAGCAACTTTGCGTGGGAGAGGAAAACGCGCCAATAGGGGCTTGAATCTGCCACCACAAGCAAAGGGGGAGGAGAGGAGCGGAAAAAAGGTAACTCGTTGCGCCAATCAGAGGCGATCGACGAGTCAACAGAGCGCCTCTGCCCAAAAGAAACTGCTGTAAACCTGTTGCAACCAACCTGCTGACCATGCCAAAAGTTCTTGTTTCCGATCCGATAGACCAAGCTGGGATCGATATTATTTCTCAAGTTGCCCAAGTTGACGTCCAAACCGGACTGTCAAACGAAGAATTAATCAAAATCGTCCCCGAGTACGATGCCCTGATGATTCGGTCCGGGACCCGCGTCACCCAAGAGATAGTAGAAGCGGGGACACAGCTAAAAATCATTGGGCGTGCTGGTGTGGGCGTAGATAACGTAGACGTGCAAGCCGCCACCCGAAAAGGAATTGTAGTAGTCAATTCCCCAGAAGGGAACACGATCGCCGCCGCCGAACATGCCCTTGCCATGATGCTGGCCCTATCGCGCTACATTCCCAACGCGAATCAATCCGTCAAAAGCGGCAAATGGGATCGAAAAAGCTACGTGGGAGCCGAGGTTTACAAAAAAACCATCGGCATCGTAGGATTGGGCAAAATAGGCTCTCATGTGGCCGTTGCGGCCAAAGCAATGGGCATGAAACTGATTGCCTACGATCCGTTTATTTCCGCAGAACGGGCCGATCATATCGGTTGTCGGTTAGTGGACTTGGATCTGCTATTTAGAGAAGCCGATTACATCACCTTGCACATTCCCAAAACCGCAGAGACGGCAAATCTCATCAATGCGGAAGCGATCGCCAAGATGAAGCCCACCACGCGGATTATCAACTGCGCCCGAGGCGGGATTATCGACGAAAAAGCCTTAGCCGAAGCCTTAAAAGAGGGGCGAATTGCCGGGGCGGCATTAGACGTGTATGAAAACGAACCCCTAGAGGAAGATTCCCCCCTGCGAAGCTTAGGCAAAGAAGCGATTCTCACCCCCCACCTGGGTGCTTCTACCGCAGAAGCGCAAGTCAACGTCGCCATTGATGTTGCCGAGCAAATTAGAGACGTATTGCTGGGGTTGCCGGCGAGATCGGCAGTGAACATTCCCGGACTGTATCCCGATGCGTTAGAAAAACTCCGCCCTTACCTGAAATTAGCCGAAACCCTAGGGAATTTGGTGGGTCAGTTGGCGGGGGGACGAGTGGAACTGCTCAATGTCCGACTGCAAGGAGATGTAGCGAATAAAGAAAGCCAGCAACCAGTGGTGGTTGCCGCATTAAAAGGATTGCTCTCCCAAGCTTTGCGCGAACGAGTCAACTACGTCAATGCCAGCATCGAAGCCAAAGAGCGAGGCATTCGGGTAATTGAAACCCGGGATGCCTCGATTCGGGATTATGCCGGATCCTTGCATTTAGAAGCCAAGGGATCCCTCGGGGATCACACCGTCACCGGTGCCCTGTTAGGGGATGGGGAAATTCGGATTACCGATATTGATGAATTTCCGATTAACGTCCCACCCACCGGGCACATGCTGTTTACCAGACACCGGGATATGCCCGGGATTATCGGCAAAATCGGTTCCCTACTGGGCAGCTTTAACGTGAATATTGCCAGTATGCAGGTAGGGCGCAAAATCGTGCGCGGCGATGCGGTGATGGTGCTGAGCCTCGACGATCCCCTGCCCGAGGGAATTTTGGCTGAAATTATGAAAGTTCCAGGCATTCGGGACGCCTATACGGTAACGTTATAACAGTCCCCTGAGCCGAATCGCCATAACCGAGCGTTTAGGTGTCAGGGGTGGGGAACAAGCAGGGGCTTTCGCCGGTGGCTTGCGCCTGCGCGTAAAACCCGTTTCAGCGGGATGCCTGACCCACGGAAAACCGGGCACCTAAACCCCGAACGCGAACAAACCGTTGCTGTCCAACCTGAAAGCTGAATTGACCGATTATGGCGAACAACTGGTGGGAAATTCAAGTGCTATGCGATCCAGATTTGGAAGATATTTTCTTCTTGCGACTGGAAAGCTTTGGCTGTCGGGGAACTGCCAGTGAGATTAAGGGTCATTCCTGCTTAGTATTGGCCTATTTGCCCCAAGAGAAAGCGCAGTTGCTGGATTTGGCGGCGCTGTCGCTGCTGTTGCGACAAGATGCCCTCTGCGTGAATATGCCGATTCCGGCGGTGCAGTGGAGTTTGATTGAGGAAGAAGATTGGTCCACCAGTTGGAAGAAGCACTGGAAACCGGAAGAATTGGGCGATCGCTTTTTGATTAATCCCGCCTGGTTGCCCATCCCGGAAACCGATCGCATCGTACTACGCTTGGATCCGGGGGCGGCATTTGGTACCGGGGCACATCCCACCACTCAGCTATGCCTGGAGGCGTTGGAAATGCGCTTGGGATTTGAAGAAACCGAACCAACGATCGCCGATATTGGCTGCGGATCGGGGATTTTATCCATTGGCGCAATTCTGCTGGGGGCGAAAAAGCTCTACGCTGTGGATACGGATACCCTGGCGGTGCGATCGACTCGTCGCAATCGAGATTTAAACAAGATTCCCGACCAGAAATTAGTGACAAAACTCGGCAGTGTGGAGCGGGTGAAGCAACTAATTTCCGAACCGGTGGATGGAATTGTCTGCAATATTTTGGCGGAAGTGATTATCGATTTAATTCCGCAAATGGATGCGATCGCCAAACCGAGTACCTGGGGCATTATCAGTGGCGTATTGCTCGAACAAGCCAAACCGGTTGCCGATACCCTAGAACAAAATGGCTGGGTGGTTGCTACCCTCTGGCGACGACAAGATTGGTGTTGCTTCAATATCCGCCGCAGTTAACATCAAATTGCCCGGGGGGAAACTGGCGCATCGATTGGCATTGCCTTTTTCGGGGTAATTTTTTAACTGCCCGTGGCCAGAAAACGACGGTTAAAATAGAGATACGCCGCCACATAAAACCCGTTAACGGCTAGCATCAATCCTTTGCCGAACCCCGACTCTACCGAGGGAAAAACATTCACCGTTGCCAAACCAACCAGGATGATTTCTATTAACGCCACTACCTGCCCGTATCGCTTCGGATCCCAATAGGAAATCGGACTGATAAATCGATAATCGTGTAAGGGGAAAAAATGCCGATGGGCGTCATCGTGGTGAACGGGCAAATCTCCTAATGAATGCAGCACCATGCTGATAAAAATAAGTTCCAGAATGGGCCAGCCAAAATAATGAGAAATGATGGCGGCAAAACTGGCTAGGGGAATGGAATGCAATAAGGCAACCCAAGTTTGCATCTGAGGTTGCCAATAAGATTCGGTCCAGATTTTTGCTTCCGGTTGTTTGAGAACGAATTTTGCCCAAAAATAAAAGATAAAAATGGGCAAATCGGGTAAAATCGCCCCGACAACTACCGCGAGATTAGCTTGCGTCAGGGGCAGGTTAGTGACAATTGCCAAGTTGATAATAGCATGACTGGGAGTGTTCATTTTGTCTGTTGACCCTGCAAGCCGTGGGGTAGGCAATGCCCACCGGACATCGTACAATTAAACCGTAGGGTGGGCAATACCCACCGGACACCGAAAACCAGAGTGTTGGTGGTTTAATGATAGAAGAAAACCGCTGAACCGACAAGGCGATCGCAGAGATTACAGCAGGGGTTCGAGTTGTTGAATCAGGCGATCGCTGGGCATAAATCCCTCAAAACGCTGCAAGGGTTTGCCATTTTTAAACAGAACCAAGGTGGGCAAAGCGTGAATGTGATGGTCTGTGGCCAATTGGGTATATTTTTCCGTGTCGATTTTGACAATTTTTACCCGATTTTTCATTTTGGCACTGACTTCACTGAGAACCGAGGCCATCATCTGACAAGGCCCGCACCAATCGGCGTAAAAATCCACCAGAACGGGTAAATCGGACTCGGCGAGCATTTCTTCAAAGCTTGTGAACTGTTTTTTGACTGCCATAGCATAAAACGGCTCAATTGAGCCGATAGTAACGACTGATTTGATTCTATGATAGCGGGGGTTTCTGGGCAGAGGGTAGGGAATTCGGGGCAGTTTAGGGGCGGGTTTTACCGTAAGATAGTGTAGTGCGTTACAGATTTAGAAGGGAAATGGAAGGATTACCGGAACAGTTGCAAAGATTGCGCGATCGCGTCGCCGTGGTGACGGGGGCCTCGCGCGGAATTGGACGGGCGATCGCCCTCGCTTTAGCTACAGAAGGAGCGAAGGTAGCGATTAACTATGCCAGTTCCAGTGATGCGGCGGATGCAGTGGTGGCGGAAATTACCGAAGCAGGGGGGACGGCGATCGCCTTGCAAGCCGATGTGTCCAAAGCCGACCAAGTGGACAGCCTGATCTGTGCGGTCCAGGAAAAATGGGGCACCATCGATGTACTCGTCAACAATGCCGGCATCACCCGCGATACCCTGCTGCTGCGGATGAAACCGGAAGACTGGCAAGCCGTGATTGACCTGAATCTCACCGGCGTCTTCCTCTGTACCCGCGCCGTTAGCAAAATCATGCTCAAGAAAAAAACCGGTCGGATTATCAATATTGCCTCAGTGGCCGGTCAAATGGGCAACCCCGGTCAAGCCAACTACAGCGCCGCTAAAGCGGGGGTGATTGGCTTTACCAAAACCATTGCCAAAGAATTGGCCGGTCGCGGGATTACCGCCAACGCCGTTGCCCCTGGATTTATTGCTACCGATATGACCAAGGATCTCAAGGGCACTGAAGAAATTCTCAAGTTCATTCCCCTCGGGCGGTATGGCGAACCGGAAGAAGTAGCCGGCTTGGTTCGCTTCCTGGCGGCAGATCCGGCAGCGGCTTATATCACCGGCCAAGCCATTAATGTGGATGGCGGTATGGTGATGGCATAACATCACTTAGCATAAAAAACCGGAAAAGGGTAGCACCAACCTCACGGGTAGGGTGGCAAACTCGAAAGCCACCCTACAGCTAGTCGGTAAACTAAGTGTTGTATATACGAGCCAAGCGAGGCAGATTCGGCTTTATACTGCTGTCGAGGGAGTCCAATAATTCATCTTCCAAAACGGTGAGCTTGTGTGGCTGACAGCGTTTTAAATGAACGGCGATGACTGTGGCGGATTCCGCTCTCAGGTCTTCGATGTAGCCGTCGCGATCGCGTTTGGCGTGATTCGCTGTAGAAAAGGGGCCAAAGTAGTAGATGCAGCAGGGATTCACCGTGACGATTTCTACCCACCAGGCTACCCGAAAAAATTCTAATATCCACAGAAAAAAGTGTTGCCATTTTATTAAAGTTTGTTGTGGCATTATTTTAGTCTCCACTGTTTGTGAATTGGGGTCTAGCCTGCAAAATGTTGCTGGTATTTTTTACATTCTCGGCAGATGGATAGAATGGTAGGGGGTTTTTTTTGCTTTATTATTGTACGAAGTCGCGAATGCTCTGACGAATGAGCGGTTCTATCTGCTGAAAGCGACTTTGGGAAAAGGAGGAGGGGGGAATTTGTTCGATGACATGGGAAATTAGCTTTTCGCGGAGTAAGCGATCGCGCAAGGCGATGCGATAAGGATAAAGGGGATATTCTGTGGAAATTTTTTCCAGGACATCATTGATAATTTGCCAATAGAGTGTTCCCACTTGCTGCACCATAGTTTGCCTCAAAATAAAGCGCTAAGGTTTCCAAAATTCGGTTAACGGTTTTGTGGTCTTCAAAACAACGAGGGTAAAATCAAAAGGTGAATATTTCCGGGGAAACCGAGGGGTAAAACCGCTGGATAACGGGCTTTTACCCATTTCCCGGTCAGGGTCACTGGGGTCTTATCCTTCTTTCACCTGCAAGCGATCGCAGGGGATGACTTCGGTCACGGTCCAACCCCCGCTGTCACCGATATGAACTTCTAAATCGGCGTGGGGAACTGCTTCAAACATGAAACGCTGGTTGGGAAAAACCACCCGCTCAAAATGCTTACTGGGGAAGTTTTTACTTTTGAGCAGCACTATGCGATCGCTCTGGTTAAAATAGAAACATAGAATCCGTCTTAAATCGCTGTTGTCGCTCGCGTTTTTAGAGTTGAGTAGGGTTTGAAGCATTTAGGGTGATAATGTAAAAGCTTGACAAAAATTTATTGCTTTGGCAATGAATCTCGGAAAATCGAGGGAGTGAATGTCAACTGCCTTACAGAGATTAATCTGCTGGGAAATGAATCCCGCCAAAGCGAGGGATTCGTGGAAATGCTCCAGTGGTAACATTTCAGATGTTGCGATCGCAATTGCGCCATCGCTTAAAAGCCAGAATATCCTTCTTAGGAAAGCCATTGCTTCTATCAAGAGAAAGAAGAATCTGTTAAGTTGGTTTGTGCCCGTGAATACGCGCTGCTGATTTTTCGGGGAATGGGGAGGGGTTTGCCATTTTTCCCAGGGAGGCGATCGGGAGACATTATAACATCAACCCCATTCCTGTAGCGGTTGAATATTCACAAGAGAGATGGAGATACATGTAGGCATTTCACCGGGGTGGGGAAAGTTTTCGCCTTCCATAACATTGACACCGGCCAGAGAGTGCTATAATTACAGAATTTAACTGTTAGCGATGAAACCCTCTCCTTGGAAAGTCTGCTTTATCCTGACCTGCGGCGTATTGGCGGTGTCCACGGCGGCGATTTTAATTCGTTTGGCCTTAGATGCGGCTGACCTGCGCGGGGCGGGGTTTAGCTTGGTGTTAGCCGCCTCTCGCTTAACCGTGGCGGCGCTGATGTTGTTGCCTGCATGGGGCAAAATTTACCGCAACCGGATCCCGCGCAGTGCCCTGGGGTATGCGGTAGCGGCGGGTGCCTGTTTGACAGTCCATTTCGCCAGTTGGATTACCTCGCTTTCTTATACTTCAATTGCGGCATCCACTACCATTGTGACCACGAATCCGGTGTGGATCGCGCTTTTTTCTTGGCTGTGGTTGGGGGAGAAACCCTCGCGCCAAACTTCGATGGGGATTGCGATCGCCCTAGTTGGGGGAGCGATCGTCGGGTTGGGCAGCAATAACAGTAGCTACGCAGGTAGCAATCCGCTACTCGGTAATTTCCTGGCGCTGGTAGGCTCTTGGACTGTGAGCTGGTATTTGTTACTGGGGCGCGAGGCACAAAAACGGGGCATGGGCATCGGCGGTTACAGCGCGATCGCTTACGCCACCGCCGCTTTACTGCTGTTGCCCATGCCCTTCCTGTTTAATGCCAGCTATACCGGGTATTCCCCCGAGGTTTACCTCTATATTGTGCTAATGGCGGCGATTCCCCAATTAGTGGGACATACCAGCTTTAACTGGGCTATCAGTTGGATTTCGCCCACCGTCGTCACCTTGGCGATTCTCTTTGAACCCGTGTGCGCCAGCATACTGGGATTTCTGGTGTTTGGCGAAATTCCCGGAATCTCGGTGTTAGTCGGGGGGGTGGTTGTGCTGGTGGGAGTGGCGATCGCCGCGATCGGTTCTCGCAAGTGAGGTTAACGCACTATCTCCCGGGAGGCGATCGCCTGAAATTACAGCGCGATCGCTAAACCAAAGTAAAATAAATCTCCGTCAGCGCATTCGCATTAATTCCAGCCACCGAGGCTAATATTTCCCCCGTACTCGCAAGGGCAATATTCGCTTGATTGTTACCTTGAGTAATATTCAAATCGGCAAAGGTAATTCCCTCCGCCAACCCCAACCAATCTTCCCCTAGGGTAAAGTCAGAAACCACATCACTGCCATCCCCTTCGCGGAA
>NZ_JAYFEQ010000264.1:0-13902 GCF_055795085.1 Phormidium sp. CCY1219
TAATTTCATTCCAGATTGTGCCATACTCAGAAACTTCCAGCAATTGCTAGATTTTTCCGGGTTAAATGTATCTGTAAGCTTGAGTGAATGATTTGGGACATCACCGACAATCGCGCCGGTACGACCATTGACCAAGACCCGATAGACCTGATGGCGATCGCGATAAGTCCCCAACCAAACCGGTAGCAACACCTGCTTAAAACTCAAGGCAGGGTAACGCAGAGAAAGGTGTTCGAGGCGTTGTTCGTCACCGCCCATCTGACGAATGGCATCTGCGTGAAGAGTAGATGCCATCAAGTCTTTAGCCGTTTCAAGAGCGGCTTGAGGCAGCAAACGAGATGCTAGGGTGACATAGCCTTGGAGATACGCCGGATCGTAAGGACGCCAGGACTCCAGGAGGCGAGAGAATTCCAGATTTTCCAATTGGTGAGGGGGGATGAAAGGGGTCGCCGCGATCGGCACCTCATCAAAAAAGCGACTCACCTGCCCGGAACGCCCAGACCATTGCTTGCGCCTGATGTAACGAGTTTTTCGTTCCGCCTCGCCCCAATCATTAATTTCCGTGTGGGTTTGAGCGATCGCCTGGTAATCCGCGCGATCGCCCCGATACTGAGCGATCGTGTAGGCGTCGAAAATCCAGAACGGTAAATAAACCCCTTGGAGCCGTTGCAATTGGCTTAATTTGACCCGGGGAGTTAGAGAAACAGGCAGTTTGGCAATCCAGCGTTGAATGCATGCAGTGGCGGTTTCAGCGTCGAGAGCAAACGGAACAATGCCCGTGGGACAGACACCGGGGGAAGGGGTTTGAGGTGGAGTAGCGATCGCCGAGCGACAACAGGGACATTGAGTTAGCACCGTTGGCGGTTCAAAGACAACAGCGGTGTGACAATGGGAGCATGTAACCTGCACTGCAGCTTTGGACAGACCCCCGCCACCAGAGTAATGCAGATGCATAGCCTCAGAAGGTTCGATCGTCTGCTCAGTGGTTTGGAAAAGCGACGCTTTCCATCCGCAACGAGGACACTCTCGCTTGCCCCAGCGGGCATAGAACTGTAGCGTTACGCCACAGCAAGGACAGGGAAAATCATCACCCCCCTCAGTGAAATCCACCATTGTAAGTTGAGCTTAGTTCTACAGTCCAGCGCACGTGAAGCCAAGCCTAACAGTAGTGATGACTGGCTTGCATGAGGAGGTTTTCACGATTATTGTAATTGGATTTCCCTCGAGAAAGGGATCGAGGGTAGGGAAAAAAATTTCCCCTCTTGAGGCAAGGTAGACAAGAGGGGAACACAGGTGGAATGAGTGGAAAGGAACAAGAGGCGATCGCCCCTATTCCCGAACGCCCAGCCTCTGCAGGGAGAGTGAATTATAAAGGACGATAGACGCGATAGTTAACTTTCGGGAAGATATTGTCGATCGCTTCGACCTTTTCCAACCAACCCGAATCGATTTTGCCCTGGTGGAGATCTTCATTGAGCTTGTGAAAGCGCATCAGATGCGATCGGGTGCGGCGTACTGCATAGGGCACCATCGTTCCCGTTCGCATAATAAACGCCCAATCCGAAGACTGAGCCAGCAGCAGTTCGCGCGCCGCTTGGTTGAGCGCCCGCCACTCCAGCTCATCAGCCGGTTCGCGCTTACTCAGCTCGATCATCCGTTCCGTAGCTTTGTGCAGGTGGGGGTAAATCCAAGCATTCGTTTCATTGAGCCAATACTCGTGGAATCCCTTGTAACCCCAGCTTGACTGAGAAGGACGGCAGACCTGCTGAGTTGGATGCCCGCGCAGATAATCTGCCAAGTGGGTCATCTCATAGGTATTTTGGTCATACCAAGACTTGCGGAACAGATAATCGATAAACCACGGGCCTTCATACCACCAGTGACCGAACAACTCAGCATCGTAAGGAGAGACAATAATGGGTGGGCGCTGCATGATTCCGTGCAAGTGATGCACTTGGGTTTCGCGATTGAACATAAAATTCCCGGCATGTTCAGCCGCCTTTTCCCTTGCCCAATAGGGGTCATAGAGCGCTTTTTCCCCTAGATCCAGACCGCGCCCGGTAATCTTGTGGTATTTGATCCCGATATTTTTGCGCTGGCCGTTGGGCATGATGTACGGTTTGATATACTCGTATTCCGCTTCCCAACCCAAATCCTTGTAAAACTCGCGATATTCTGGATCCCCAGGATAACCCACCTCAGACGACCAAACCTGCTGAGAAGATTCGTGGTCGCGACCGAAGACCCCCACGCCGCACTCGGTAAAAATCGGGGCATAGGTACCGAAGCGAGGACGAGGACGAGCGTAAAGAATGCCGTGACCGTCCGTGAGGAAATACCGCACACCCGCATCAGCGAGCATTCGTTCTAAGCCTTCATAGTAGGCGCATTCTGGGATCCAAATGCCTTTAGGAGGACGGCCAAAGTTTTGCTCGTAGTGTTCGCAGGCAACCTGAATTTGCGCCCACACTGCCTGCGGGTACATTTTCATCAAAGGCAAATAGCCGTGGGTCGCTCCGCAGGTAATGATTTCGAGATTGTTAGAGTCTTGGAATTGTTTGAAAGCGTTGACCAAATCGCCATCGTAGCGTTCCCAGATTTCGCGAGCGGTATTGAACTCAGAGGCGTAGTGTTCCGCCAGGTAACGGATATGGCCATAGTGTTGGTTATGCTCGATTTCGAGTTCGATGAGTTCCTCGAGTTTAGCCAAGTGTTCCTCGTAGCGCTCTTGAAGCAGAGGATCGCGCAACATGGACACCAGCGGAGGGGTCATGCTCATGGTGATTTTAAAATCGATCCCATCGCGCTTTAATCCTTCGAATACTCGCAGTAAAGGAATGTAGGTTTCGGTGATGGCTTCATAGAGCCATTCTTCTTCTAATACATAATCGCTTTCCGGGTGTCGGACAAACGGAAGATGGGCGTGCAGGACGAGAGCAACGTAGCCAATAGCCATAGGTACGATTTCTGGGTAATAGATAAAATTGAGGGAGGCTTGGGGAAAGTTTACAGTATTTTTAGATTTTAAAATCAAACCGGGTCGTTACAGATTGTTGCTGCTCCCTGCCTTGCAAATTCTCGCGCTTTTCTGTTGCTGCACCGGTTTGGGGTTTCGCCTCGGCGGGGATTGCACTTCGAGCAAGAGGCTGGCGATTCCGATGGGTGGCACTTTACGGATCCGTGAGCGTCTACCATAAAAGAAAAACCCACCAGGACCGAGTTGTGCCGATGTGAAATGAAAACCGTTCGATAAACAATGAAAAGGACGATCGATCCATGCTAAAAACCGCCACTTTTGGCCTATTGTGTTTGTTTTTGGGTGCCATGACGGGTACCGTCAGCGCAACCGCCGAGATCGAACCACAGACCCCTGAAGCGAGGGTTGCGATCGCAACTGAGCTTTTGGCACAAACGAGCCAATGGTCAGACGTAACCATCCAGTTGTCCGATCTTCCTGAGGGTTTTACGGCGATGCCCGCCTCCGAGTTAGCCGAACTCAAGGAAGAACTGGCGCGAGACGATATTGATGTGGAAAACGTCTTTGCCTTCGTCGCGCAGCAACGCTTTCAACTGATTATGGGGATTACCACCCTCCTGCAAACCCAGCAACAGCAGGAGAAATTTGATGAAATTCTGCGCGATCCCCAAGTGCTGCGAACTTTAATTGCCGAAGAAATGGACACGCCCGAAGATCCTGCCGAACCTTTAGATGTCAAGAGGATTGGCGATGCCGCAGGTGGGGTGCGCTTGCCGGTGAATCTGGAAGGGTTAATGGCACAGTTAGAGATTTTGGCGTTCCGCCAAGACGAAATGGGGGCGTTTATTTTCGTACTCTATCGTGAGGGGGAACGACCCTTGGTGGAGATTGCGGAGATCGCCCGCCAATTGGAAAGTCGCGCCCAAGCGGTGGTCTCCCGTCCGAATTAACTCTCGGGTTAACTTCGCGCGATCGCCTGCCCTTGCCAAAAACCTGGCGATCGAAGCCAAATCTAGGTTGCGCGTGCCATTCGGGGCAATTTTTGCGCTATGCGGCAGGAAAAGGGGAACAATAAACTTAAGCAGCGCTCCTTCGGGTGGCGAGCCGACAGCCTGTTCCCAGTAAAATTCCCCTGCATTCTCCACCAGGTTGGCTCTGGGCGCTGGAACTTCAGCCCGGTCAGACCGCCCGCCAGGGACACCCAAAGCGCCGATGATGGCCTCAATTTTTCAAGCATTATATGGGTCGCTGGCGATCGACGTAACATCGGCTCAACCAAAAAAGCTCCATATTGAATGGATTGTAGTTGATAGCATTTTTGACACCTATGACTGCTCCCGTGCATCTATCGGAATCCAATATCGAAAAAATTGTGGATCGGATTTTTACCACTCATCGCATCACTCGCGCCGATCAACAAATGTTTATGAAAACCCTGTTATCCAAGAATGCGCTCACCCCCCGAGAGCAGGTACTCATCGACCGCGTATTTGACGCACTGCGTAGCGGATTATTGCGAGTTGTAGATTAGATCTGATTCGTGAAGCAGGGACACCCAACATAAAAGCACGACAAGTTTTGTCGTGCTTTTATCTGACATTCTCCCGACAGTGACCCCGATCGCTTCGGTGCGGGGTTCCTCCTTCAAGGAGCCAACTTACTCGAGGAGTTCTCACTTATCGCGCAGGGGTGGCACTCTCCAGAGGCGTTTGCTGGTTCGATACCAGCGGTTCGGGACTGCACCCCCCTACGCAGATAGAGTCAAGCCCAACGCCAACGAACAGGACTTTTTCTTTATTAAGAGTTATGAAATAAATTTACCATAAAATACAACAATTGGCTAGCGCGATTCATCTGCGCGATCGCCCATTCGGGTAGCGCGCGAGATGAATCGCGGGTTTAGGTAAAGTGGTATTGTTCAATATCGCTCTCGGGTGGCCAGACAGTTCCCCGGGCAGGTTAAGTTTTCCATCGTCCAACACAGCACGAGGAGAGCGCGTACAATAATTCTAGAGAGAGAATTCTCCTCAACCGCCCACCTGGGAGCTATTCACAGACCCCCTGATGAGCGATCGACCGCCGATCGCCTCGCGAACCTTTAACCCGATAGAGATTTCAGGTTGAATGCTCTAGCTCGACCGAACGAGAAAAGGGTTGGAGGTGGGTATTCTCAACAGTAAAATTATTTTTAGATTTACGCACCCTTTCCCATGCCTCTATTTAATGCACCGACGCACCAAAAAGAACTGGCCAAACAAGGCCAACCCGAGGCGATCGCCGCCGTGGTTAACCATGCGATCCAATCCCAAGGGATAACGGCAAAAGCGGTTCTCAAAGACGGCTCTTTGCTGCTATTACTCGAAGCGGCAGAAGTTCCCGATCGCACGGCATTAGTTCCCTTTATCAAAAAGGGACTCAGCGAGTTGGGGATTGACTCGCTTCCGACTCTGAAAATCTACGGACGTCAACTGGGGGAACGTCAGCCGGCTTGGCAGGAAGAAGTTGAATTAGAGCCTTTCCCCGAACCCACTATCGATGAAGATGAGGAAATGCTCATCGGCGATGACCAGGAAATGCTCATCGCTGATGATGAAGAAATGCTCGTGGGCGATGATGAGGAAATGCTCGTAGGCGATGATGAGGATTTTGCCGATGACGAGGAAATGCTCGTGGGCGATGACGACGAGATGATGGCAGAACCGGATTTAGAGGAGGATGAATTCGATGACGAAGACTACGAGCTAGAAGACGAGGAGATCCCCGAGGACTCGACTCAGGACAAAAAATCCGATGGGAAAAAACTCTTTGTCCTGGTACCTCTGGCGATCTTAGTGGTGTTGGCAGGGGGCGGTGGGGCATACTGGTTCTTTATGAAATCACAAGGGACGAGCGAACCGACCCCCGTACAATCTCCCACCCCGGAATCACCCACGGCACAATCACCCGCCCCGGAATCACCCACGGCGGAATCTCCCGCCCCGGAATCACCCACGGCACAATCTCCTGCCCCGGAATCACCCACGGCGGAATCTCCCGCCCCGGCGGCAGATCCCTTTGCCGAAGCAGTCCGAAAAGCGACGGAAGCGGCGAATCTCGCCCAAACTGCGGCAACTCAGTCAGAGTGGAACCAGGTGGCAGATCTGTGGCAGCAAGCTAGCGATCTGATGGCGCAAGTGGCGCAAACCAGCCCGAATTACGAACAAGCGCAACCTCGAGTGGAGCAGTATCAGCAAAATGCGAATATTGCCGAGCAAAACGCGGCTGCTGCGGTTCAGTAATGCCGATCGCGCAGTTGTTCTAGCCAACTCAGGTGCCCCACAATCCCTAGGGGCAGCAAACGGTGGTTCCTAGAGGATCCCCAACTTTGCCGTTCGGATTGTGGGGTGGAAATTGTCCACCTGCCGCACTGTTGCCTCGAATCCCTCGCAGAAGGGGGGGATCTGTCTCGATCTCATCGGCTGCTAACCCCTTGCGCCCTGACAATCGATCTCAAAATCACTCAGGGATGGGGAGAGTCGCGAAGGAACTTTCTGTGTTTAGCGTTCGGGTTAACGCTATCCTTAGAGTGATGCGCCAGCTTCGTATGATTTCCCAGGACCAGCCATGACCGAAACTGAGCTTTTGGAACTCGCTAAACAGGGTCGCCCAAACGCGATCGCCGCTTTAATCGATCGCTCCTTGCGACCTAAAGGGATCTCGACAAAAGTCTCCCTCAAGCAAGGGTGTTTGAAGGTGATCCTCTGCGCGCCCAACAAGGTTCCCAATAAAAAAGTCTTGGCTGACTTTATTTATCAAGGAACGCTCGCTTTAGAGCTGACATCAATTTCCTCTTTAAAAGTGTATGGGATTAAAACCGGCAACCGCACCCCGGCTTGGTTAAAAGAATTCAAACTCGCCCCTCACTCGAACGGGCGGGCAACACCGATTGGGGAAATTGCTACGGGAAGCGATCGCCTTGACACCTCCCCCAACCCATCCCCCACAACCACTCCCTCTAAATCCCCGGGAAAAGCGGTTTCCACCGCCGCACCAACCACTCGCCTCAAGTCCCGAAAAGCGCAGAATCAGAAAACTTCTCGTTCTACTGTGGTGGAGGAAACACCAGAATCCACCTCGACAGATTTATCCTCCAGTTTTACCGCACAACATTATGAGGAATTACTGCGCGATCGCGTCATGCTCCCCCCTCGGGGAAAATGGGGATTAGATTATTACGTGGCTATTCCTAAACTTGCCAAAGCCTTGGTGGAGTTTCCCCCTGCCAAAGGAGAGATTTTCTCCGCGATCGGCGTGCGATATCAAGGAGAACTAGCTTTTTTAGTGCTTACAAAACGACATCTTTCTTGTTTTGTCTTTCCAGAATTTTCCAGCAAACCCTTTAAACGTTTTGCTTTAAATTTTAATAAAATTTCCCAAATAGTGGCGACCAAAAAGGGATTGATTATCCATCGAAAAAACGGATTGAAATTGCGAATTTATTTTTCGCATTCAAAGTTAGCGCGCAAGTTTATAGAAGAAGAACTGTCTAAGTTTATTGATATCGAATCCGGGCGGTGGATGGCCGCCGACCGATATGAAATCTCGTTAACCTTGTTTGGATACCTAACTATTTTACTGGCGGTGGGCGTCAATTTAATCGGTTTGTTTTGGGTAGTCAAACTATGTCTCGAAACCCTACTTGGATCGTTAAGCTAACGTGAAAATAGGAGGAGCAAACGGCAGCGATCGCAGTAATTTTGCAAGAGCACTCATCAGGGGTGAACCCCATGCAAGCCTCGCCATAAAAAATTTTCCGAGCCAAATCGGCATTCGATCTGCTTACCAGAATACTCCGCCGAGTGCTTCATCTGCTCAAAGCTTCGATATCCCGAGAGCGGTTTAGAGAAAAAAGAGCGAGCGATCGCAACAGATATCGGCGAGGCAGTGTGGAAGAACAAGCCTTCGCTAAAACATCTCTCCTGCCTCGCCATCTCCTCTATAGATCTCATCAACGCTTTTACGATTCGTTTTCCTTGCGGATTCTTTGTGCTTGAGCTTGAGCCGTTTCGCTGTTTTGCAGATAGAGCGCCGTGCGATTCTGAGCCGTTTTGTAACGGGGATGATCCGAAGGAACCGAAGCCATCAACTCGGATGCTTGTTGCCACTTAGCGGCGATCGCCAACCATTCGGCAGAAGTTTTCGCCACCTTTCCTTCTGCAGAAGCTTGTTCGGCAAGGCGCACTGCTTGTGCAAAAAATTCTTCCCTGGGGTCTGGTGCGGGTGAGGCACCAGCTTCTCCGGTTTGGGGAGAGTTAACAGCACTGTGCTGCGATCCGAATAACGATTGGAAAAAAGACCAATTATAAAGACCAAATCCAACCCCCACCACCAGCAAGCTGACGCCAACTCCACGGACGATTCCTCGGCGGAATTGGCGCGACTCGCGCACTTGACGGGAAGAGGAGGGTTTGGGGAAGGCGGGGTTAGTCCGAGATTTTGGACGAGTTTTGAGATCGAAAATGAGCTGTTGAATAATATTCGGCTTTTTGAGCGTAATTTGTTGTGACCAGAGAAGTTGATTTTGCGGATCGCGATTAATTTCGTCAAACCAGAGCAACTGCTGTTCGCGAACCAGTCGAGAGTTGATTTTTACTCGACGAATATTGCGCGGTGCGAGGGATTCGAGAATGTCGCGGATCCGATCGACCAAGGGATCTTGCTCCAGGCGCTCGACACTAGGGGCTTCGCATAACAGTTGCAAGACGCCATCAGCCAAGACAGCGCGGGTTCTGACACCAGAAGAAGCCAGTTTGTGGTTAAGGACTTGAATAATCGCCGAAACACTGCCCTGGCGAGCTTGACTGGCGATATCATCCATCGGATGTACCATGCTTTGGTTCAGCAATTGATGATTAGTCAACTCTATCTAGCGGTAATAATTTACATTTAGAGATATAGCGTATCAGTTTTTTTGTCAGAGTACCCCGTTTAAGTCAGGACCGATCGCGCCGATTGCGATCGCCCCCTTATCTGCAATCCGGTGGGACTTAAGCCCCTGTTAAGCGTCACTGCAAGGCAAAACGATCGCGAGATTTTTTCGGCGCTCCATCCTGTCGCCGCGTTGGAATTAGTTGTACTTATCATCTGCCCTGCGCTCGAACCAGGATAAAACGAGCAAACGAGCGATCGCACCACCCGCGCTGAGAAATCACAGCGTAACGAGAGAATTATAGAACCATCTGATGTTAAATCACCGAGTTGAGAGTCAACCGGGAACGTTGTGGCAAAATGGATGGCAAACCCACCCGAAACAGGGCGGAGCTTACGCCATCTAAGATTAGCCATAATTAATTAGGTTGCGCCAAGTAATGGTAGATCCACATCTGCCGTCGGTAACGAACCAATTCAGTCAAATCCTCTTAAGATCGCGAACACTCAACATGCCTACCTATACTGGAATTTCTAGCGAAGCCTTTCGCCATCCCCTCGACGTCGGTGCCGAGCAAGCGTTACGAAACGTGCCCGGATTCGATCTGGTTGCCCGCAAATTTGTAGAATTCCTGGTGGAGCGTCCGCAGTACGTCTATTTGATGGGCAATAGCATCCAAGTCAGTCCGCGTCAGTATTCCACCCTGCACGGAATTTTTCGCGAATGCGTGCGAGATTTAGACATTTCTCCCGAACCGACTTTATTTGTCTCCCAAACGCCGTTAGTCAATGCCTATGCCTTGGGGCAAGACCTGCCGTATATGGTCTTAAACACCGGGTTAATCGACGTGCTGAGCGAACGGGAAATCCGCGCGGTAATCGCCCACGAACTCGGACATATCAAATGCGGTCACACGCGGTTAATTCAGATGGCGAGTTGGGCGATTACGGCGATTTTTTCCCTTGCGGATTTGACTTTAGGCTTGAGCCGCGTTCTGAGTACGGGATTGATTATGGCGTTTTATGAATGGTTGCGAAAAGCGGAATTATCTGCCGATCGCGCCGCTTTATTGGTGATGGATGATTTAGAAACGGTGATGCGGACGATGATGCATATGGCGGGGGGGTCTTCGCGTTACGCTCGGGAATGCAGTCTGGAGGAATTCGTCAGCCAAGCAGAGCGCTACGAACAACTGGATGAAGATGGACTCAATCAAGTTTATAAGTTTTTTCTCTATAACAATCTTTCGCAAGGGGTATTTTTGACCCATCCGGAAAGCGGTGGAACGGGTGACTTACTTGCAGCAGTGGGCGAATTCTGAAGAGTATCGAGATATCAAAGCCGGTCACTATCGGCGATCGTCGGCAGAAGAGTCGGTAGAGGAGGTGCCATCGTCCTCGGATGCGGAGGAGGTGGAAGCATTGCAGCGTCAAATCGAACAGTTACAAAGAGAAATCAACCGCATCAAGGGTCAATAAAAGACGAGAAAGGGGGACGGCGTTTTGTCGAAGCATCTGTATCATAGGAATCGGTTGTTCAATCGGGGCAGCTAGCCCCCAGTCAATTTTGATTTTGGCTAACTCAGGGACTCCCTACCGGAGTATTATTCGATAGCGATTATGCCAATAGCCCATATTTTTCCATCGGTTTTCTCCGCGATCGCCTTACTTGCCTTGGCGACGGGCTGTTCCACTGGGATTTCACCCCAGGGAAGCGATTCGTTTGGCACCAGTCCTGCAGTGGCTCAATCCCCTGTAGCTCAGGTGTCGGATCCGTTTGCGGAGGGTATCAAGTACGCCACCCGGGCGTCTTCGTTGGTTCAATCGGCACAAACGCCGGCAGACTGGGATGAGGTGTCGAAACAATGGCTGCAGGCAATTTACTGGATGCAGTCGGTGCCGCCCTCGAGTCCGCGACGGGCTTTTGCTCAGAAAAAGGTGGCGGAATACATGCGCTATCTGGCTTATGCCCAACAAAAAGCGACGGTGAGTTCTCGGCTTTCTTATCCGACGTTTAATAGCGATGTGCTTGACGAGCAATTGGGATTGTATTTGTCGTACATTGCGGCGATCGGTCGCCCGGATGTGCTGATTGTCGGCAGTTCGCGGGCGTTGCAGGGTGTGGATCCCACAGTGCTGCAGCAGGCGTTGGGAGCTAGGGGCAAAGGGGGGCTGAAAATTTTTAATTTTGGCGTGAATGGTGCCACGGCTCAAGTGGTGAATTTTCAATTGCAGCAATTGTTAAGTCCCCAGCATTTGCCGCGCATGATTCTGTGGGCGGATGGGGTGCGGGCGTTTAATAACGGACGAAGCGATCGCACCTACAATGAGATTCGCCGTTCTCCGGGCTACCAGCGTTTGGCTTCTGGGATTCGTCCGAGTTTAACTTCTGCAAACTCCACTGCCTCTTTGGTGGAATATCCCCAGGGGTCAGCATTTCTCCAGCCGGTGAGTGACTCGCCCGATTGTTCGGGGTTGGCGGAGCTGTGGCGTAAGGTAGGCGAGACACCGGAGGGGAAGCTTCCCCTGCGTCTTCATCCGGCGATCGTTCGGCGCATGAATTCCCGGTGCGAAGGGCATCAGTTCACGGTGATGCGATCGCCAGAAACCACCACGGGGGCTGATGTTTCTCAGGCGATCGCTGCCGCCCCCAGGCAGATGAGTGCAGTGGGTAAGGCGATTGACGCTAATGGGTTTTTCCCGGTCTCTACTCGCTTTAATCCGGCGAGTTACTATCGGCAAAATCCGCGAGTAGCCGGTCGCTACGACCGCGATTATGCCAATTTTCAGCTTGGCGGCTCTCAAGGATCGGCGTTGAATGCAGTGGCGGCTTTCGCCCAATCTCGCCAGATTCCTTTGGTGGTGGTCAATCTGCCCGTGACTCAGGATTACCTGGATCCCACCCGCAGCCTTCGCGAGCAGCAGTTTCGCCAATATATGCGCGCGGCGAGCGTACGCGCTTTTCTCTGGCGGGATTTATCTGCGATCGCTTCCCTGACTCGCAATGACTATTTTCAAGACCCCAGCCATCTCAATCGGTATGGAGCCGCTGCAGTGGCTCGCCAACTGGCGGCGGATCCTAACATTCCCTGGCCCACTCGTCAGCAGTAGGCTCCCCGCAAGGGGAATTTTTTCTCCCAGATTGGTGATTCTAAACCTATTTCCTCTGCAGTTGTCAATCCTCAATGGTTGATTGTTTGTTGCGAATTAACAATCGGGATGCCACCCCCACCGATGGCATCCCGATTCTTCGGGACTTTAGCCTTACGCTAAGGCGCGATTACCAGAGCGCTCTCACGGGCTGCTGAACGTTAGAGACTACATTATTGCTCTCGTCCACATCCAGTTCCACCCGGTTTCCCGGAACAATCACGGCTGTGGTGCAGACATCCGGGGTGACGACGTAATTTCTGATACTGCCGTCGGGTAGTCGCAATTGCAAAATGGTGCCTTCGCAGGAAATCACATCCCCGGTGATACGTACCACTCGGGTGCTAGTTGGAGTGGTGGGGGTGGTGGTGGTGGTGGTGGTGGAAGTGCTGGTGGTGGTGACCTCATCGGTGGGTTCCATGACGGTGACTTCTTCAGCTTGCAAGCCGGTGTCATCCAACGTTACCATAATTTCCATTCCGGGAAGCAAGCCCAGCCGCTCTCGGTCGATTTCGTCGATTTCTACCACTTGGGTCTCGCCGTTGGGAAGACGCAGCACCACTTGATTGTTGGCACCAATCCGTTGAATGGTGCCTCGGATAGTCTCGTTGGGACGCGCTTGGGCGATGGATTGCTTGTCTCGCGTTTCCACCTGGGTCTGCGCTAATGCCGGATACCCGGCAACCAAGGAGAGTAGCACCGATAGCATTGCGCCTGTTAAGAGTTTCATATTTTTAATCCGCATTAGATCCTCACTTCAAAATTTCGAGGGAGACAAAAAAGTTTTCCCGGTTAGTCTAGATTTACCAACGTTGATATTTTTGAATGAAACATTGTCCTTAGACTAACCGTCCTGGGTTCTGGCTGTAATCTACCGAAAGATATAGGTGATTTTTGTAACAGCCCTTACCCAGCTCGAAACGGTTCGAGAGTCAATACAATTCCTGCAAAAAAGTGGCACTCTTTGCAGAGTTCAGATACAATCTTACCAGTTTTTCTTTAAATTAGTATTAAGAGTTTGTTAGGAATTAGAAATAAACGAATGGTGCGAGGAGATTTTCTATCGAAACGGTTTATTCTGCTAAGCTTGAGTACGGTGTTCCTGTTCAGCTATGGGTCAAAGCCAGCTTGGGCAGAGAATTCAAGCTCTACTGAGGTATCAGCGAGCAATTTGGGGACTTCGGAGTTTGAATGGGTGCCGATTCCGGAACCGGAATTGCCTCCTTTGGGAGATTATTCCAAATTTATTCCCTTTGAGCAACTCTATCCGGGTCAGACGCCGCTACAAACCCATTTAGTAATTCGGTTGAGCGAGCGCCGAGTCTATCTTTATCGCAACGATCGCTTACAAACCAGCTATCCGATCGCCGTGGGAAAGGCAGGTTGGGAAACGCCTACTGGCTCGTTTGAAGTCATGCAAATGCAGCGCGATCCGATTTGGGAACACCCCTGGACCGGCGAGATCGTCTATCCCGGACCGAATAATCCGTTAGGGGCGCGCTGGATCGGGTTTTGGACCGATGGAAGAGATTTTATTGGTTTTCACGGTACGCCGAATGAGGAATTGGTGGGACAAGCAGTGTCCCACGGCTGTATCCGAATGCGAAATCAAGATATTTTAGCATTGTATTCCCAGGTAGACATCGGAACCCCAGTGACGGTGGAACCTTAGTGAGTCACAAAAAAGAACAAAGAAGTGTGAGTTACTAAAAACGTCACACTTCTTTTTGATTTTAAGGGAAAAAGTGTAAGCTAGACCACAGACGGCTGGTCGTTGGTCGTTGGTCAATTGTCATTGGTCATTGGTCATTGGTGGTTTGTGGTAAATTGTCATTAGTCATTGGTCATTGGTCATTGGTGGTTTGTGG
>NZ_JAYFEQ010000265.1:0-5361 GCF_055795085.1 Phormidium sp. CCY1219
ACTACCGGTTCGGGTGCGATCGCTTCTGGCGCAGGTTTCTCTGATACTACCGGTTCGGGTGCGATCGCTTCTGGCGCTTCACCCTCTCCCTCACCGGAATCCGGCGCTTCCTCTACCGGCGCTTCCGCCTCACTCTCATCCGGCGCTTCCTCTACCGGCGCTTCCGCCTCACTCTCATCCGGCGCTTCCTCTACCGGCGCTTCCTCTATCGGCGCTTCTGGCGACACCGGAGGCGGGGTAATTGCTGCTTGGATATTCACAATTCCCCCAGTGGCGGTAGCGGTTCCCCCCGCGATATCCACCGTCACCGGACCGGTATAACCGCTGTAGTCCAAAGTATTGTATCCGCCAGTTCCGCCATCCACCAATCCCGTCACCCGAGACCCATCCGCAAATACAAAGGTATCGTCCAAAGAACCGCCAGTCAAATTTTGCACGAACTCGAAACTCACCCCATTAATCCTCCCGCGATTCGTTCCCGTCAGCGTCCAAATATTGGTTGTATTCCCCGCCACTACTTTATTATCTTGCACCGGATTTCCCACCACAGATTCGATGCTGCTAATCTGACCTCCCACCCCAGTGGCGCGGTTTTCTGCTAAATTCACGGTAACATCATTATTGTAATTGGAATAATCCAGAGTATCGCTAATTGCCACTCCCTGCAAATTTCCATCAATGCGACCATTTCCCGCAAACTTAAAGGTATCGTCTACATTCCCGCCGGTTAAGTTTTGGATTTGGGAAAAGGAAATTTTACTATTCAGCATTCCGGAATTAACTCCAATAATTTCCCAAACATTGGCCATATCCGCCGCCACTAGAGTATTGTTCCCATCGCCGCCTACAATTTGCGACAGGTTGGCATCTGCTGCGAGGCTAAAATTATCCGCTTTGCTTCCCCCGCGCAGGGTTTGAAACTCGGAAAAATTTACCCCGCCCACGGTTCCGCTAAAATTGCCAATCGTCCAATTATTCTCGCTATTGTCGCCCATCAGAGTATTCGACTGCAGCGGATTTCCCACCACGGATTCGATACTGCTAATCGTCCCGCCAACACCGCTGGCGCTTTGTTGGGCTAAATTCACGGTTACGTCAAAAGTCGCATTAGAATAGTCCAGCTTATCGGTTTCGCCCACCCCGAACAAGTTGCCGCTGATGCGGGCATTATTCCTAAACTTAAATGTGTCATCAATTGCGCCACCTGTCAAGTTTTGAATTTGGGAAAACTTTGTGGTGCTATTCAGGATGCCGCTATCGGTAGCGTTAATTTCCCAAATATTGGCAGTATCGGCAGCAACTAGGGTATTATTGCCATCTCCGCCGTTAATTTGGGAGAATGTAGCATCCGGTGCGAGGACAAATTTATCGGTTTGATTGCCACCTTGCAGGGTTTGGATGCCCGAAAAACTGACAGTGCCTACCGTGCCTTGATGGATATCGGTCAGGTTCCAACTGTTCTCCGAATTTGGGCCAATCAGGGTATTGTAAGCTGTGGTATTTCCCAGGAAATTTTCTACGCTGCTCAGGGTTCCGCCTATACCAGTAGCGCTTTGGGTGGCTAAATTAATGGTGGCGTTAAAGTTGGCATTGGAATAGTCTAAGGTGTCGGTTCCGTCTACGCCGTCCAGATTGCCGCTAATGCGACCATTATTGGTAAAAATAAAGGAGTCGCTCAGGGTTCCGCCGGTGAGGTTTTCGATATTGGTAAAAGAGAGGGTCGATTGGAATCCGCTGAGAGTGCCACTGTCGGGATTGGTAATCTTCCAATCCGTGGCGCGATCGCTCCCAATTAAAGTAGACCCGCCCAACAACGAAACCGGACTTTCAAAGTTAAATGGATGCAGGGTAATGGTGGCGGTACTGTCGGATTGACCGATAATAATTTCCCCCCAATCCGGGTGCAGGGTTTGCAGTTCTATGGCGGTTAAATCTAAGGCGGCGCTGCTGTTATCGCTATTGGCGATCGCAATATCGCGAGAAGGGTCATCAGTTTGCAAGCGAATTACCCCTTGTCCGCGCACGGAGGTTCCGCGAAAATCGATTTCGCTGCTGGTAATTTCCAGATTCCCGCTATTCCCTAATCCGGTGGAATCGATATTTCCCACGGACACTCGCACTGGCGCAGAAAGGGAGATATTCCCGGCATTTCCTGTGGCGCTGGTGTCTAAAGTGCCACCGCTGGTATCGATCCTGCCATTTTCACTGGAAATCGCGATCGCGCCACTACTTTGTAAGGTAGAAATCGGCCCAGTAGCAATATCCCCCGCCGCCTCTAAGGCGATCGCCCCGGTAGCACTCAGGGTATATCCGGTAGTATTTATCTCCCCGCCCGGATTGGGAGACTGAAGGCGAATCGAGTCACTGACAGTCACATCCCCCGCTAAGGCGATCGCGCCACTCCCTATATCCGACCCCACCACAATCTGGTCGAATCCCGGTTGTAAGGTGGCGATATCGCTGTCATCCAGATTCAACCGCCCATCGGATACTGTCCCTCCCACAGATATCCCCACCGTCGGGTCGAGAGGTTGCAACTGAACCCTACCCTGACCCCTCACTTCCGTGGTTCCTTCCAGATCGATTTCATCCCCCGACAAGGCGATCGCACCCGACTGCGCCGCGATCGCCCCATCGCGCACCCTCACTCCCGGCGCACCTCCCGCGCCGGTACCGGCAAACTGCAAATTCGCACTTCCCGAAGATACTACCGTCCCGTTATCCAAGTAAATGCCGATATTGCTCGTCCCGCTTCCCATTGCGGTCCCCAGAAAATCCAAATTCCCCTCCGCCACCGATACCCGCGCATCCATTCCGCGCACCAATATCCCGTAATTCACATTAGTTCCACTCGCGCCAATTCCCCGCAACCGCACGCTTCCCGTTCCACTGGATTCCACCTGACTATTCAACAAATAAACCCCGTGATTGTCCGTCCCAATTCCGCCACCAGTGCCATTCAGGGTTAAGTTCCCATCGGTGGAACTCACGCGCGTATTGTTCCCGCGAATCCAAATTCCGTAATTAAAATCCGTCCCGCTACCCCCGGTTCCATTCAGGATAATTTCCCCAATCCCGGTGGATTCGACGATACTCCCATTGCGGATATAAATCCCATAGTTACTAGTGAGATTCGTCCCACTCGCGTCCCCAGTCCCCGTGAGGGAAATCGTCCCATCAGAGGATTGAACTACAGTCTGGTTATCCAGATGAATCCCATGTCCCGTTACCGCATCACCTACGATCGCGATATTGCCAGTTCCGGAATCTAGAGTCGCGCCAGACAGACTCACATTGCCCACATTACCCCCCACCAGATTGCCGCGACTGAGGGTAATATTCCCGCCATTGGTGATAATTTGCGACCCCGCATTCATCAGAAATTGCGGATTTGCCCCCAAATCGCGATCGCTCGCAATCGCACTTGCATCGTTAATCATCGCCGTAAAATCTCCCCCCGCTAAGGTAATTTTTCCCTGTTGTGTAAAGGAGATAGACCGTCCCGCCTGCAAGGTGAGTCCATGTCCCGGCGTACTGGCGGTAATCGTATCGTCAATTATAATATCGTTATTCGCCTGTAAGGTGACGCTGGCCAAATCGATAGCGGCGGCGAGATCCGCACCCGCAATCGTAGCGGTAGTGCCGACTTGTTCCCCAAATCCATCATTAGGCGCGATCGCATCACTTCCCTGTGCGGCGATCGTAATATTTTTCGGGTCCAGAAGCAAAGTACCCACAGATCCGGCGGGTGCAGATGTATCCACTCCTCCAGAAAACTGCAGGAACTCTTTCCCCGACACTTCCACCACGCCGCCATTTCCGCCGCGATCGCCCCCCGTCGCCCGAATGGTTCCCGCAAACTGCGTCTGGTTGTCGGACCACACGATAACTCTCCCCCCATCGCCATGATATCTCGCATTGGCCACTATCTCGCTTTCCCGATCGACCACCGCGCGATCCGCCTGGGGAAGCGCATCTGAACCGCGCCAGTCGCCGCCGATGCGGATTTCTCCCCCACCAGTGGCACCGGATGCATCGATTCTCCCATCCAATACCGCCACCCGATTCCCCAATACATTCACTTGTGCCCTCGCATTACTCCCCCGATCTCCGGATACATCTAAAGTACCCGAGGCGATCGCATCCCCAGTCTGCGGGTCGATCTCGATTCCCGATCCGGAAATCGCAATTGTGCCATCCGGGTTGGCGATCGCCCGAGTCTCGCCCCCAACGCCGCCTCCCGCCAGCAATTGCGGTAAAGAAAGGGGCGTCAGCGTCCCAGAAACACTCCGGGCGATCGCCGCTGCAGACTCAATCTCTAAACTCAGCAGGTGATTCGATCGAGAGATGCGAATCGCACTCTCACCCGGAACCGCCGCCAGGGTAATCCTTCCCCCGGGCGCAGATATCTTCCCCGCATTGAGTACCGTCCCTCCCATCAAGGTCACATCCCCTCCCGGCAAAACAGATAAATTGCCTAAGTTGACAATCGACCCTGCCTGTGGTAAACCAAACGCAAATTGACTCGGTTCTCCCACTAACTCTGCCCAATTATTATCGCCAATTGTGGCAAACCATTGGTCGCCAAACCCCATTCCCGTCGCCGCGATCGCCGCAAAATCTCCCGGTACATTTAACCGCGCATCGGAACCAAACAGAATCCCGGCGGGATTAATTAGAAATAAATTAGACCCCCCGCCAATAACGGAAATCGTCCCGTTAATTACCGATGCATCGCCCCCGGTGACGCGACTAAAAATGTTTTGAATTTCCGGTGAAGAGAGAAAATTAGCTGTATGACCTCGATCGAGATTAAAGCGATCGAAACTGTGGAATAAATTACCCCCATCCCGCGATCGCGACCCCCCAGTAATCTGGATGCGATCGCCCTGGGAACCGACTACCGTACCGGTTCCATCATCTGCAGGAACAATGGTTTGAGCAACCATCGCCCCACCTGGCGCGCGATCGGGCATGTTTTCCGCAGGCGGTGAAGGAACCGCACTCAGGAGATAAACGGGGAGAGGAACGAGAAACATCATAATTTCGGTTGAGACTCTTGTGTCTAGGGGGAACAGTGGCGCAAATGATGATGTAGATGCTCTGTCCCTGATGTTGTGCGAATCGGATCTCAACTTTAGGATTCCCAAAACTCATCCTTTCGGTTACACCACCCCCCCCGCGATCGCGTTTCTCCCTCAGTTGCTTTTACAGTTAAATTGCATCGGTGTAGGGTGGGTCGCGCCCACCTCCAGATTACCCCTTGACAAACAAAAGGGGTATCGGGTACAATGAAGCCGTAGGCGCAGGCAGGACGTATGTGCAATGCTTTAATTGCGTAAGCCAAACCCAGCATTTATC
>NZ_JAYFEQ010000266.1:0-11899 GCF_055795085.1 Phormidium sp. CCY1219
TATCTCCGGAAGAATTTACCCCGTTGTTGATGCAGTTATCTCGGGAGGAGTTGATTTCTCGCTTTCGCCAGTGAGGGAGGTTAGCATTTTTCGTTACATGGCATATCTATCGAAGGGTAGATTTGTGAAAAATCCATACCGAAAAGGCGATCGCCAGACGAAACCCCCGTAATTCTAATAGAATGAAAAGGACGAATTGGTTTTCTCTTTATGCAATGCAGATTGAATCAGCAGGGATTTGTGCGGTGGTGTGTGGCATTTCTTCTCACCCTGACCCTCTGGAGTCTTGGCGGAGGCGCGATCGCCGCACCCCACACCCTCGCCACCAATCCCGTTTCTAACCGCATTCCGAAGGATGTTGCACCCCTCGCCACTGGGCGCGAAGTGTTTGAAACCGCTTACAACGAACGCTACACTTGGGATGAGAATTTTCCCGGCTATCAGGCAGAAGTTTCGGTGAATGATGGCGGCAAAATCGAGCAAGGATTAGTTCGCGTGACGCCGGATTTGGAGGTTTCCGTCCTCAACATTTCCGATGAGGATATCCGCGATTTAGTGAAAGAACAATTGCAGATGGAAGTCATCCACCGCAAGTCCGTTCCCTTTGACAAACGGCACGAAAATAGTACCTTTGAACTCGAAGATATCGATGAGTTGGGAGCGGCAAAAATTAAAGAAATGGGAGAAAAATCTAATCCTTCCTATAAAGTGCAAGATAACCAAATCGTCCAAGTCAATCGCAGTTTCGATGATGTCGCCCTGACGGTTGATGTGGTCGGCACCATTAAAACCCCAGAAGGATTTTTGCCCATTCACACCCAAACGGTTTACCGCGATGCCGATACTGGGGAAATTTTACAACAAAATGACGTCCGGGATTTCTATGAAAAAATTGGCGGCTACTATTTGCTCACCAATCGGACGATCCGACGCTCAAAAGAAGGTAATCCGGAGTTACAATTAACGCCGGATAGCACCATCCGATTTAATGACGTGCAACCGTTGTAATCTCGCGTGAAATTAATAACTCGTTCCTAGAAGTTACCTAGGAACGGGTTAAATTAACGGAGATTTTATCGAAGGTAAAAATTAGTTTAGCGTCCTCACAGTAAGGACTTGAGGCGGCACGGAATCCGGGGGATAAAGGAAGTCTACTCGCAGCGATCGCGCTTCTGTCGGTGCTAAATTCAGCGTCACTAACGGATCGAAAATCTGACTGCGCCGATGGCACAAATGCAGGAGGTAGCGCGTCACTTCCTCACCCGCATCATCTTCATAAACCTTGGCGCTAAGTTTCGGGTTGATAAAAGTTTCTGGAAATGAGGTAAAAAAACCCCTGCTCTCAATTTTAGCGGGATGGGATGGGCAATGCCCACCCTAAAAATAGAAGCTCCGGGTTATTTTTGGCGGCGGTATTTTTCTCCCACTTAAAACGCGATCGCCATTCCATCGGTGCGGGGTTCGGAACCAGCAAAAAATACCCCATTTTCCTTTAAAATAATTTGCCCGCGTCCGAACAAATGCTCTCGGTTACTCACGCGGACTTCGTGAGCGCGATCGCGTAAGTCGTCCACCACCGACTCGGGCACACTGGGTTCGAGCAACACGCGATTTCCCCGCACAAAATGCCATCTCGGCGCATCGATCGCCGCTTGCGGATTGAGGTGATAATCCACTAAATTAGACACCACTTGTAAATGTCCTTGGGGTTGCATCGGTCCGCCCATCACCCCAAACGGTCCCCAAGGGCGATCGCCTTTAGTGAGAAACCCGGGAATAATCGTATGAAACGGACGCTTTCCGGGGGCGAATTGATTCGGATGTCCGGGTTCTAAGGTGAAACCACACCCACGATCGTGCAGGGAAATACCGGTTTCGGGAATTAAAATCCCGCTTCCAAATCCCATATAATTGGATTGAATAAAGGAAACCATCAACTCGCCATCGGCGGCGGCGAGATATACCGTACCGCCTTTGGGGAAACCGGGTTCCGCCAGGGCGATCGCCCGTTCGCAAATCCCCCGAGTGCGATCGCGCGCGTAGTCTTTCCCTAACAACCGATCCACCGATACCTCCATAAACGCCGGATCGGCAGTATAGCGATGCAGGTCAGCACATGCCAGTTTCATTGCTTCGATTTGCAAGTGATATCGCTCCCCGGACTGATGCGGATATTGGCTTAAATCGAAGCGTTCTAAAATATTCAGGGCCATCAAGGTAGCTAATCCCTGGGTATTGGGCGGCATTTCCCACACCGTCACATCCCGATAGTCAGTGGCGATCGCGGCCACCTCAAGGGCTTCATGTGCCTCTAAATCGGCTTTAGTGAGAAATCCGCCAGTAGCGGCGGCAAAACTGGCGATTCTGTCGGCGAGTTTGCCGTGGTAAACGCTTTCGCCTCCGGTTTGGGCAATTTCTCGCAATGTATCGGCATGAGCCGCACTTCCCCAGACTTCTCCGGGATAGGGAGCGCGGTTATCCGGGAAAAAGGTTTGTTTAAATCCCTCGAATTCCGCCCCCTTTAACGGCAGATAAATCGATTCAGCAACCTTCCAAGCTTGCGCCAACACGGGAGATACGGGAAATCCTTCTTCGGCGTGGCGAATGGCAGGGGAAAATAACCGTTCAAACGGAAGTTTACCCCAGCGATCGCTGGTGGCCCGCCACGCCGATACCGCACCGGGGACGGTAACGGGCAACCAGCCGTAAGACGGCACGCGATCGCACCCTTCAAATTTTTTTACCGACAAGCCTTGCGGGCTTTTCCCCGACCCATTGATGCCGTGCAATTGACCATCCCACACCAGAGCAAAGGCATCGCCGCCAATTCCGTTCGCACAAGGTTCCACCACGGTGAGCGCGATCGCCATCGCGATCGCCGCATCCACCGCATTTCCCCCCGCCTGCAAAATTTCCATGCCGGCGATCGCCGCTAGCGGTTGACTCGTCGCCACCGCCCCCCGCTTGCCCATCATCACTCGCCGCGCTGAGGGATAGGGGTACTCCATTAAATGTCCTGGCAGCATAATAAACCCTGAATCACTGATTCTTCTCTTCGGGCAAAATTATAGGCGAGTTACTCTTGCTTTTGCTTAAATCTTGTGTTAAATTAAAACTAACCGCAGCCCAACTGTGGGAGCTTACATACTTTACGTTTCTACCAACGTTCACGTGCCAAAGCTCCCCGAACTTCTGCGGTTTTTCAGATTTTTTATAAAATTAATCGAGTCGCGGCAGTTGCCAGAATAGCAGAAAGTGACGGCGAATCGCGATCGCCGTCACCCTCTGGGAGGAAACTGTTTTGGTAGCAATTAGCGAACCAAAGCGGTTTCTTTTTCTTCTGCTGCGGCTTCTTGCACCGGCGCTTCCACCGCTTCAGAACCAAACACTTCATCGGCGCTCACCAGCTCATCGGTGGAGGAAAATTCCGGGTGTTCCGCACGACGAGCATCGGCGAGACGACGCACCGCGAAAATGCCAGCACCAGTCGCCAAGGCGCTGCCCCCCAGAATTGCCGCTTTAAACGGTAAAGCGCTATTGCCGATATTTTCGGAAGACTTGTTGATTCCCTTGGCGAAGGGGCAGCCCACCGCTTGCGCTTCGCTCGCCAGCAAGACGCCAGCGCACAGCGCGGTAGTGGAAACCAGAGCAGCCAGGAATTTATTCGATTTCATATGGCGATTTTGTGAAGAATAATGACAACTGTTTTAACTATTGTGTACGAAATTCAGAAAATTGCAAGTGGATCCAATTGGGTAAGTTTCGGGGTGGCTGCGAGAAGGTCTTATGGCGCAGAATGCTTGACAGGTAACGATTCTGGTTAAGATAGTCAGAGACTATCGTACAAAAAAAAGTGTCATGGAATACAAAAAACTCGGCGATCGCGATTTATTAGTATCTGAAATCTGTCTGGGAACCATGACTTATGGGCAGCAAAACACCCTAGACGAGGCCCACCAGCAACTCGACTATGCCATTGGCGAAGGCGTCAACTTCATCGATGCGGCGGAAATGTATCCCGTCCCCGGGCGCGCTGAAACCCAGGGCAAAACCGAAGAATTTATCGGCAAATGGTTAGTCAAGCAGCAGCGCGACAAGCTGGTGGTTGCCACAAAAGTCGCCGGACCTAGCCCTCGGTTCAAGTGGATTCGCGGCGAAAACAACAAGCTCGATCGCCCAAATATCGAGCAAGCAGTCAATGACAGTTTGCAACGCCTGCAAACCGATTATATCGACCTTTATCAAATCCACTGGCCCGATCGCTACGTCCCCTTATTTGGTAGCCCCAATTACGACCCGAAATACGAACGCGAAACCGTTCCGATTGCCGAACAATTGCAAGTGTTCGCCGACTTAATTAAAGCCGGAAAAATTCGCTATCTCGGATTGAGCAACGAAACCCCTTGGGGCGTCTGCGAGTTTTGCCATCTCGCCGAAACCATGAACCTACCCAAAGTGGTTTCGATTCAAAATGCTTACAGCTTGCTCAACCGCGTGTTTGAAATTAATCTCGCAGAAGCTTGCCGATTCGAGGGCGTGGGATTGCTCGCCTATAGTCCCCTCGCCTTTGGCATGTTAACCGGCAAATATATCGATGGAATTCCGGAAAATTCCCGCTTAGCTTTGTTTGAAGGTTTCGGTCAGCGCTATGAGAAAAGTAACGCCAGCGTCGCCGTGAAACGGTATGTGGAAATTGCCCAAAAACATAGCTTGACCCCTGCTCAATTAGCCCTCGCATTCGTGCGATCGCGATGGTTCGTCACCAGCACCATCATCGGCGCAACAAACCTGGAACAACTCAAAGAAAACCTCAGCAGCGTTAACGTGGAATTAACCCCCGATATCCTCGCCGAAATTAACGAAGTTCATGCCCAATATCCCAACCCCACCCCTTAATCTCAATTTTCTCCCTTAACCGAATCCCCTTTTTTCCGCTAACTTAGGGACACGGCACTGCCGTGTCCTGACAATTATTTACCTTCCATTAAATTCATTAAAAACTGCATAAAAAAGCGGGATAGGTTTTGATTATTAGGGGGATAAACGAGATTAAATGATTAATTCGAGGGTTGCCTAAACTTTTCCACGAAATCCTGCATTTGTTCATAATGAGAACCCTTCCAGTAGATTTTATCGCAAGCCTCACAGCGACGGAAATCGTCATAGTGTTCGCGAGTTTTAGGTTGCAAGCGATGTAAAATATCTTGCTTTTCTACAACTTCTAGAGTTCCATTGCAGTGGATGCAGCGAGAAAAAGGAGAGATAGAATCAAACAACTCGAAGCGGCGCAAAACTTCCTCAAGTCGCTGATGCGGATTCATCGATCGCACCCAATAGCCGTGGGTGACAATTCCCCGTTTCAGCAATCCGATATCTCGCGTCAGCAAAATGCGATTTTCCGTACTCGAAACCCAGGCTAATTCTTCATCCGGATAGTCATTGCGATAAAGCGTATCGAAGCCCAACATCCGCAAAAATCCCGCCAATTTGCCCAGATGAATATCCAGCACGAAGCGCGGTTCCGGTTGCGGGCGCAAAGGGACAACAGGGGAAATATCCACCGATTGAGAAATGGGATAAATGTCGCAGCGATCGCCATCTTTTACCCCATAAGCAAAATCCACGGATTGACCATTGACCACAATCAGATGCACTTCCGGATGCGGCACCCCAAACGACTCAATCGAATCTTTAATCGCGGGATTGTCTTTAAACTGATGCGTCAGGGTGGCATTGTGGCTCTCCGGAGGCAGAAAGTCATTTAATTCAGCATAAAAGCGATATTGTGCTCGATTCATTTTCCTTAAACGTCGGGATAAAAAATGGGGATAGTTTGAGGGTAGCAAATAAAAGCGCCAGATGAAGGTTTCTCTCGGATGATTCAGGGTCTATTCCCCTGGGGTTTTTTCAAAAATGAACGAGATAAGCAATGATGCACAATAAATTGCCCGGGGAGAGTATGTACTGCCCCTCGCGCTTGCGGTTCGATCCGATTCACCCTGGGTTCTTATTTAGCGTGGATTATTTATAGTTAACCGAGTCCCACAGATCGCGGGTTACGATCCTTGGAGAAACTCCACTACAGATAGATGCGATCGCCCGAACTTGCGGCTACCCTAAAACCATAGAGTTCATTCAACAGAGAGAAACCGTGAACGCAACCCTGGAGCGAGCTTGGGAACTCAAGCAACAGTTAGTTGATTTCGTCCTCGACGCTGAAGGAGACTTGGCAATTGCCCTGGAAACCTACGCCGCCGAAAACGCTTCCACTCAGCAAGCGGATATCAATCGCCGCAATATGCGAATTGATTCATTTACCATAGAAGGAGAAGTCGCAGAGAAAACTCCCCTCGACATTTTTATCGAAACCGAACCCGACTTATCCGAAAGCGATCGCCAACTCATCCAAAACTGGAAACAAAGCTTCATGGGATTGTTTGAAATCAAAGAAATTCTTCCCGATGGCTTTGAACTGATGAACTGGCTCACCGCCAAACAATATTTTGTCAAGCCCAACAATACCGCCCAAGCCGAAAAAATGGCGCGCATCAAACCCGGAGAAATTCTCCTCACCCGAATTGCGCCCCTTTCTGACAGAGAGTGGATGTTCTTTGGAACCTATGTGCCGATGGGTAAATTAGGGAAACCCAAACTTGCCGTTGCGGTGGGAAACTTTAAAGACAATTACAAAAACCATCTGTATGGCGATGCGCCGGAGATGTTAGAACAAGCCTGGGAATCGGTGAAGCAATATCACGATGAATTTGTGGAATTTTTCGGCAGCGATCGCTTTACCATCTCCGGCTACGAACTGAACAAAAAACTGGCCGAACTGCAAGAAAAAATGACCCAGCGCCGCCTGGAAGCCGCCGGGATTGACCAATCAAAATCCTTCGACGAAATGGCAGAAGAAGCCGGCGTCGATCGCGAAGAAATCCTCGCCGCCGCCGAAGAAGCCGGTGCCGATCCCAAAGAAGTTATCAAAGCCTTCGAGAACCCCGACACCAGCGACATGGTAACGCCAAAAGTGCAGTTACCGGATGACATCAAAAAAGCGGAAACCGTTACTTGTTTTTCCGATCCGCGCTGGGGTCAGATGTTTATTCCCACCTACGAGAAATTTCAAGCCACCTTATCAGCGCCGGAACCTGCCAGTCTCCCAGAAATCGAACGATTTTTGCGCTATTATTTGGAAGACCCTTCGATTAATTATTATATCTGGCAGCAATTAGCCGAAGAGTATCCGAAGCAATTGGAAAACCTGGTGCAAACGGTATTGGAGCGCCCGGAATTTAATTTAGAGCGTGACCTAGAATCGCTCTTGCAGGAATTTAATAAACCCTCAGAACCGACATTACCCGAATCTGCCTCCATTCCAGTGCATTTGCACGAGTTATTTGAATCGGCACTGATGCAGGTTCACAAATCTAAATCGAAGTCGAAAGGGAAAAAGAAAGCCGCCAAAGGGTTTCAACCTGCTTAAGCGGTGGGGGGATATCTCCCCCGCCATCCTCAGCAGTTCTGCACCCTGATTTGGGGTGTAATTTTTATTGGTTAACAATTCTATATATTTGAGTAAAATTGCTACAGAGGGGGAACGGGCAAGTGGCGCGATCGCCCTGGGTACAGAGGACAGACTCTGCCGGTGACATGGAGCCTCACCGGACCGGATAACCAGTCACCCCCGGAATTTAATTTGCTCCCCCTTGCACGATTTGCCAATCGGTCACACAATAAAGTAGAGAGGCGCAGAGGTTATCCGTCATCTATCTATGGTTAGAAAAAACAATCGCTTCGTTATTTATATTGTGGTGTGTAGCGCGCTTGGCGTTATTCTCGGAGGTACCGCCAGTCGGGCGGAACTCCATCAGTGCTTAATGGCTCCCGTACCCAGCAGCGAATGCTTGATGCAAGATCCGTTAATGAAAACCCTCGAAGGCATGAGCTTGGGTTTAATTGCCGGTGGGGGGGCGGCATTGGGTGCCACCTGGCAAATGTTGCAAAAAGAGAAATAACGACTGTGGCGATCGCCATTCCCGTGAGTTTATTGTACTCCAACGACAATGCGCCGACCCTGCTTATCCAAAGGTCGGCGCATTGATATTTTTCCCTTTCCCAAGACGGTGCATCTCTCGCATCGGTGAGTTAATCCAGTGGCAAACTGCGCTTTTCGGGAGGGTTCCTTCGCAGCGGCGGGAACCGCAGGGAAAAACGCAGCCGCGCTCTAAGAAAGCATGGGGTACGGGGGAACCCTCTACCCCATCATTCTAGATTTTCCCAAACTGAAAATAATCTGCACCGTTCAACTGAGGCTACACGACTAGGAAGCGGTGCGCGTGACCAAACCCCAGATGAAGATCAGGAGCATTGCCCCTAAGACAGCAGCAATAATTCCAGGAATGCTCAATCCTGTCGCTGAAACCCCGAAAATAGCTTTTCCGAGCCAACCGCCGACTAAAGCACCGAGAATTCCCAAACCAATGGTGGCAAAAATTCCACCGCCTTGATGTCCGGGATAAATCAGTTTTGCTAATGCGCCTGCAATCAGACCTAAAACGAGCCAAGTTAAGATACTAACCATATATTTTTCTCTCCTTTGATTTTCTATCGGCCTCTTATGTCCCTACACTAACAATTTAACGGGCTAACCCTCATCTATCGCAGGGAATAATTTGGCTGAGAAGCTGTCATATCGTTAGATAGAGAAAATTGTAGCCGGGATGAAAAAGAAGACACAGTGGCCAGGAAAGTGTTAGCGGAATTTCACAGAAGGTTATCGAAACTGCAGCTAGATGAAGCTCGTACCCGCTGCCCGATGATTGGCTGACAACGGGAGCGATCGCGCCTAAAAAGCCGCCGTTCCCATTCGCGGCCAGACTATTTCGATGAACTGCCACACCTCAACTCCAATTCTACCGGCCTTTTTCAGAAAATCCGCAAAATATTAAGAAACGATAAATCCTGCGAAATTGTTAAAACTTGCTTGAAGCACTACTGGTAAGATGTAACCATCAAAAATTGAGAAATCGTTCGAGTGCGGTCAACTCCAGGGACGCAAGGATAATTGCTGGCCCTTGAATGGACTGACCCACTCGCATCGGGGTGCCGATAGAATCGATAAACGCTCTTGAATTTCACAGGAGGAGGACATGTATCGCAAAGCGCTCAAACTAATAACCGGGACAAGTTTATTCCTGTCTATCTCTCTCGGGGCGATGTACCCCGCCATTGCTGACACCCCCCAACTCTCCCGCGAGGGGACTGCGATCGCCCAAACCATGCGCGGGGAACCCCTTAGAGGAACCGTGCAATCCATTCGCAACAATATCGTCACTCTCGAACTCCCCAACGGTGACATCGAACTGGTAGAGATTCCCCGCATCGAACAGGAAAGACTCGGATTGCTCCCTGGAAAAGAGATTCTGGTCTATGACGACAACACCGTAGTTCTTTATGAACCGACAACGGAAACAGACGTAGCGGCGGATACCTCCGTGGATGAAATCCGTCGCATCTTTGAAGAGATTCGCGCCCGCCGAGAAATCAACAAACCGATTTGGACGCCCCCTGAACCGATTTCGACGCCCGCTGAACCGCAACTGATTCGCAGCCGGCCCACCGCTCAACCCGCACCCGCGCCTACGCCGGTGCGCGTAGAAACCCAACCTCGAGAGCCAGTGCGTGCCCTGTGGTAGTTCCCCGCAGCAGATAAAAACCGTTTTCAGCTCGACGTTATTATCCAATCTCTTGCCGCTTTTCTCGTGCAAAGCGGCTTTTTTTATCTTGTCTCGCAGAAAAATCCTTTCAGTAGCCTCGGTGCATCAGACGCGGCGCAATTAGAATAAACAAAGGCAACGGTGCCTGATGCCAAACCCCTAGCAAGAGTTTATTCGCCATGTCAGAATCTATCTCATTGCCCGATCGCTATCTCCAACTCATTGATAAAATCGTCGATACCACCCTGAAAGGGAAAATTCGTTCCCAAGAGCAAGTGTATCAAATGCTGCTGCGAGAAGTAGAAAGCGGCACGGGGGAAATATTCGAGCGCGCCTTGAGCCAACGCCAGAGCGCCATTCAATCCCAAATCGATAGGGAAACCGATGAGTTAAAACAAGCCAAGGCAAACCGGAAATACAGAGCGTTACAAACCATCGCCCAACAGTGGGAACGCTGGGAAAAGGAAAACAAAGTCGCCGTGGCAATATCCCAGGCGGTGAATCAAATCTTCGACGCGGAACCCCCGCAGCGACTGACTGCATTGCTGCGCGCGATCGACCCCAACCAACCGGAAGCCCTCACCCAACAACAACAGCAAAAACTGGCGAAATTCCTCCAGCAAAAGCTGGAAAAAACCAACAATCCCGAACTTTCGCAGCAGATTTTGCCCTTAGCGATGGGATTGAAAAAAGGGTGGGAATCTTGGCAGCAACTCGAACAACATTTGGTCAGTTGGATTTACGATCGCGGTAAAGGTTCCCTGGGTTTTGGCGGGGTACCCGGAGAGGATGGACCCTGGGCGCTGTGGTCGAAAAAGCTGAATCGTCCGTTTCCCAAAGCGCTGTTAAATACCCTGGCATTCAATCGCTCTTTCTCGGATTTTTTACGGCAACAACCCACCCCAGACATGAGCGAGTGGGTGGAAACAACGGTGATTTTTCAGAGTTTGCAACGCGGTTTAGTGGCCTGGTTCGACAAAATGGTGTATGATTCCAAAGTCGGCGCTAAATTGTCGATTTCGACGTATTTAACCTTTGCGGTCATTTGGTCGCAGTTAGCCAATGCGGTTCGCCAGTCTGCTGGGTTGAATTCGACTTCGCGAGAGCAATTGGCTAATGCTTGCTTTCAAGTGACGTTACAGATTTTGCGCGCCTTTGCCCAGCGAGATTATTTTCCGCTTTATGGGGGGATTTTTGCCGCGTTTACTGGGGAATATTTGCGCGGCGCACTGGAATATTTGTCCGAACCCCTGCGACGAGTGGAAGGAACGGAAGAAAAGGCCAGAATTTTGACGTTGCTTGGTTATTCGATGCGAACGATGGGAGAATACGAGCGCGCTTTGGGATTTCACGAGCAAGCGTTGGAAATTTCCCGGGATTTTGGCGATCGCCCCTGTGAAATTGCCTCGTTAAATCACCTCAGTCGCACGTTTGTGGCGCAGAAGAATTATCAAGAAGCGATTCGCTACAGTCAGCAAGCGTTAGTGTTGTCCCGACAAGCCGGCGATCGCCTTTCTGAAGCCAATGCTCTGGCAACTCTTGGGTTTAGCGAGGTGTTTCAAGCGCGCGATCGCGGGGAATTGGAACCGGAAGTTTATGAAGTGGCCATTAATTATTTGCAACAGGGTTTGGCATTAGCTGAACGCGGCGGCGATCGCCAAAGTCAAGCGTTATGTTTTAGTAGTTTGGGGATTGCGTATGTGGAAATCGACCGCTATCAAGAGGCGATCGGATATCTCCAAAAAGCCTGGGAAGCCGCGCAAATTTCGGGAGATTTGTACCTGCAAGGTTTGACCTTAGGCTATCTCGCCCAAGCTTTTTTTCACCAGTCAGATTTGCCCAAAACCATTTTCTTTGGCGCGTTGGGAATGTATCGCCTCGAACAAATTCAGGCAACGGAATGGCGGCGGATCGCCGGCTTGCTTACTATTGTGAAAGGGCAATTAGGTGAGTCGGGGTTTCAAGACTTATTGGCAGAACAACGCCGTAATTTTCTCCCCGCGATCGGCGTCGATGGCTATGATTATCTGCCAGAATTGTTGGAAAAATACCAGCGATCGCTCGAATAAGCAAGGGTGCAAATTAGTCTCCCTACCCACTTCATCAACCACAAACCACCAATGACCAATGACCAATGACTAATGACAATTTACCACAAACCACCAATGACCAATGACCAATGA
>NZ_JAYFEQ010000267.1:0-3593 GCF_055795085.1 Phormidium sp. CCY1219
ATGTTTTTCCCATCCCTGGGAATTGGACTAGGGATAAATAACCATTGCGCTAATCGGCATGTTTTTTTCCCATCCCTGGAGTTGGACTAGGGATAAATAACCATTGCGCTAATCACTATGTTTTTTTCCCATCCCTGGGAGTTGGACTAGGGATAAATAACCATTGCGCTAATCGGCATGTTTTTTTTCATACCTGGGAGTTGGACTAGGGATAAATAACCATTGCGCTAATCGGCATGTTTTTTTCCACCGATCGCGTGGTGGTGAAATATAGCAGGTCTGTTGCTTGATGTAATCTGTAGCCGAATAGTCCCAACCGAGCTTGCACCTTTGAGGTAAAAAATTCGTTACCTCACCCATATGAGAACTGCTATATGCAAAATAATTTGCAGGTTTTCACTCGTGAACTCGTTTAACTCGTTCCCCCCTGGGGGGAACGTCCCTCCAGAGCTACCGCCTCCCCCCCAATAAATAAATGTGCTTGCATAATTTGCCCCCTTGCTTATGCGCCACATTTTAATTTAGATTAATGCGAAAAATTGAGATAAAAAATAATGGGCAACGGCGATTAAGGGTTGACCATTATATCCTGTCCTCATAAATAGGTTTTAAAAAAATTAGTCTGCGTCGGCGGACTATAGCGCTGTCGCGACCCGGCTACGCGCTTGGCGCAAGTTCGGCGCGATTTCAATCCCCCGCATGAAGCTGGCATTTGAACTGATTTAGAAAGAGTTGGCCAAGGGTAGGTTAAGGGGAATTGCGTTGTAACTGTTCGAGTTCCTTGAGGTAAACTTCTCCCAATTCTTGTCCGGCGATCGGAATGCTTTGATAGGTGACTTGACCCTTGAGGATGATTTCATCTCCCGGGGAAGGGAGGGGTTGTTCGCTGACGATCCAAATGCTACCGGTATCATCCCGGAGGAGGTAAGCGCCAGTACCGAGAAAAGGGGCTTTATTTTCCACATTACCTTTCAGGTAAACCGTGGAGTAATTCTGCCAATTTTGTTTGATGTCGCCGATATGCGTCACCCCCATCCTCGACTGAACCAAACTGTTACAGCCGATGAGTCCACCGAGGATGAGGGATAAGGCGGTAATTTTAAAGGGTTGAAAAGAAGCTACAGGTATCATATTAAGGGCGATCGTAGAAGAAACAGATCTGGACAAATGCGGGGCGATCGCTATTCACGAGAAAAATCCTTTCCCATCCGGAAAATCCGGTATGAAGTCGATAGAGATGTCACCCCGCGTCAAATCAGTGGTCGAGAGAGGGTTTCTGGGAGCAAACGAAGCGATCGCAGGGGACAAGTATAAGCAGACACACAATTGCAGCATGAATGCCCGTCGAGAAATCAATTGCAACTCGCCACCGGAGACGCGATCGAACATCACCGACGTGGCGAGAGAGATTGCTGGATGTGCCCTTAGTGTAGCGTAGTTCCCAGAAAGGAGAAAGCGATCGCCCAGGGCGTTGAACTTTTCCGGTGGACAAATTAATCAGCTTCCGGGTCTTTAGGGGAATAGTGTTACAATTTTTTTTTAAGAAAAAGACACCGCGCTGGCGGCCTTCGAGCTTGTCCAGCGAGAACCAATCGTCTGCCGATCGCTATTGAGGAACACTTTAGAGAGGTTATCGTGACCGAGACTATCAACTGCGCTGAAGCCTGCGTCAATGGCTGCGTATTGGGAGACAAATGTCCCAACCGCGAATATGCAGCACAAACCTCCCAATTTATCAGCGAAACGTCATTAGATCGAATGCTAGAGATGGCGGATGAAGCCGTCAGAAAGAAACGGATGCAGCCCCCGCAGTGGGTGATTCCCGATTTTCCCGAATAATAGAAGTTGCGATAAAAGAGCGATCGCGCGTTGGGGAACAGTGCCTAGCGGCGATCGCTCCTGCACGATCGCCCCTACAGGCCGCGTTTTTTCGATCCCCTCCCCTTCGTTGCGGAGGGCTGAGAAACAATATCGTTAAAATTGAATTAACTTGCTGCATAGGGGAAATATCGCCCCTACAGAAAGCTTGCCAAGCACGCAGAAGTGCCCTGATGGCGAGAATCGAGGCAAAACATCACCTGCGCCAGGAAAGCAGCCTCCAGCGCCTCCCGTGGGCAATTTGTCCCCTTTCCAGGGAGAGAAGCGCAACGGAGGCCAAATCCTCCCATCACCCAGGAGAGAGTCCGGGCCGTGGGGGAGACTAGAGCGCCCCTGGGGTGGATCCGTCCATGTCAGCAGTGAACGAGTCCGGGTCAGTCGTCTTAACAAAACTTAACCAATAACTTCAGCATCCGGGAGAGAGACGGTGCGGGAGGCGAGGGAATGGAATCGTCCGAGTGCTCGTGTGGGCAAGGGATTGAGAGAATCCGAGACTGAATGGGCAGCACCACAGAAGCGATCGCGATCGTCAATTTGATGAAGTTTTTTAAAGCTAAGGCAGAATTCTGAGACTAGAGACCCGCTCCGTGCTTAGAATATGACGTGAAGTTCTTTTACTGATTTTCAGATAGAGAGGAAAAAAGTATGGCCAATTCCAGAGACATGGAAATGGTGAAGCCCTATAACGAAGATCCGTTTACGGGTCATCTCGCCACTCCAATCAGCGCATCAGGGTTTACCAAAGCCTTCGTCAACAACTTGCCCATCTACCGCAAAGGGCTATCGCCCATCCTGCGCGGAATTGAAATTGGCATGGCCCACGGGTATTTCCTGATCGGACCTTGGATAAAACTCGGTCCCCTGCGCGATTATCCCGAGGCCGCCAATCTCGGCGGATTAGTGTCCGCCCTGGCATTGATTTTGATTGCCACCGGCTGCATGTCTGCTTATGGCATTGTCTCGTTCCAAGACAGTGGCGACGCCGCCAGCGAAAATCCCCAAGCCCCCGACTCCTTGAAAACCGCAGAAGGCTGGAGCCAACTGACCGCAGGTTTCTTCGTCGGTGCAATGGGTGGCGCATTTGTTGCGTACTTCCTGCTGGAAAACTTTGCCGGCGTGGATGCCATTTTCCGAGGATTGGTCAACAACTAGAGCCAACGCTTCGAGATAGACTCAGCGGGGGCGATTTCGCGAAAAAATCGCTCCAGCCGTTGGATTCTGGTGCCTTTCTTTGTATTCGATTCAGGCGTGCGATCGCGGGAATGAATAGTGGCTGATTGTAAAGCAACTGATTTTAACAGATCCGCGATCGCCGATCCGCGAACCCAAGAGTGCCGCTGAAAACCAACCCGGGCTACAATGGTGCTCATACAGTGTAAAACCCACTTGAAATAGGAGAAATTTGACATGACAGGAGCATATGCAGCTTCTTACCTGCCCTGGATTTTGATTCCCGTCGTTTGCTGGCTGATGCCCCCCGTGGTGATGGGTTTGCTGTTCATCTATATAGAAAGCGAGTAGTAAGCCCTGTAGCGATCGCCGGCATCGAAAGTCCAGAGGATGCTCGATGCCGGCGATCGCCACCTCAATATCCCATAAAAAATCCCCCGCCAAAAAGCGGGGGATTTTTTATCGCTGAATCAGGCAGTTAGAGCCTCATCAACCGAACTTACTCGCCGTAGAGGCAATCAAGAACGCCGCATAAGTCAGCACAT
>NZ_JAYFEQ010000268.1:0-15165 GCF_055795085.1 Phormidium sp. CCY1219
ACTTTGATAATGCCTTTAAGAGTTCAGTTTTGGACTGCTTAAGAATCCCCGCGTCTTCAGCGCGGGGAGTATCAAAACGGTTGGCAATCTCCCTTTTTTTTCCAAGTAATTTCCGCGAATTTGGGTAGTTGTCGCGCTCTTGTTAACCCAAATTCTCTTTATTCTCCCTTGACTAACTTTCGGGCACTGGTTCCTGGAGTGAACCGAGGAACCTGCTGAGCGAGCAATCGATTCAGAAAATTTTTATGCGTGGGATTTTATCAAACGCAACAGGGTTTGTCAACCCCTCTGGCGACAGATGACTGACACAGGACAATGAGATAATAATTGAGATGGGAACTAAATCATTGCTGTTTTTGTCTGTCTAAAGAAATATATCTTTCTCAAGCAGTAGATTGGGGCATCTCACTCCTGTTATCCAGAAAGACGAGAGCCTAAACGGCGATCGCGATCCAAGTCAGGCAAGCAATGGTTGCCCGAAGGGAAACGCCGATCGCGCTCCTCCCAATTTTTTAATACTACCCGAAAACACAAGATGAAAACCAAAGACTTAAATCGGATTAAAACACCTCTCGATATTCCTCATAAGGGGGAAAATCATTGCGCCGCCGAACGGAGAAACCACCCGCTTGCGGTCAGGAAAAGGGGTGCGATCGCCGGTGTGAAGACAACCGCAACCACCGCGCCCTAACGGGATGCTGCATCCAGCAAGCGCAGAACCAGCAAAGATGGGTTTAGTCGAGAATTTAGCTGAACAGAGGCGAGTATGGGGTTAACTTTTAAACGGACCGATCTGTGGCGCTACAGCATTGCGGTGGTGACAGTGGCGATCGCCCTGCTGCTGTCGCAGTGGTTGCTATCGCCTGCACAACCGAGTGCTTCCATACTCTTTTTTGTCGCCGTGGCGGTGAGTGCCCGGTATGGCGGCACCGGTGCGGGATGGCTGGCTACTGTTTTGGCCGGTTTTGCCCTTCACTATGGTTTCGATCCGCTAGCCGGGTTTGGAGTGGGGGAAGCGATCGCCATTGTCGCATTGGGGTGGATCGCGTGGGAAATCGGGGAAATGCAAGCGCAACAGGGGCGATCGCGAGGGGAGGAGCAAAACCAAACACACAGAATGCAGGCGATCGTCGATGCGGTTCCCCTGGCTATCTGTTACGTGGATCCGCAACAGCGCTATTGCTTTTGCAATCAAACCTACCGGGAATGGTTTCCATCCGCCCCCGGCGAGATTCGCGATCGGCACTTGCAAGAAATTCTCGGCGATCGCAGCTATCAGCGAATTCAACCCCAGGTGAACGCTGCATTATCCGGGCAGCATGTCAGCTACGAAACCCAGGTATCTCCACCAGAAGGCGGATCCCGGACGGTTCGCGCCACCTACGTGCCAGATTTTGGCAGACGCGGAAACGTCAAGGGCTTCGTGGCACTGATTGAAGATATCACCGAGGAAAAGCAAGCGGCAGAAAATTTGCGCCAGAGCGAGCAAAGACGTCAACTCGCTTTCGATGCGGCGAATATGGGCATCTGGGAGTGGGATTTAACGAGCGCAAAAGTCACCCGATCGCCGGTGGTGGATCGGATTTTTGGCGCGAAAACGGGCAGCTTTGAGGGCACCTATGAGGAGTTCGTGCAAGACATTCATCCCGAGGATCGCGATCGCTTCATCCGCACGGTAGGGGAGGCGATCGAACGCCAGACTAACTACGAAATCGAATTTCGCATCATTCAACCTAATGGGGAAATCCGCTGGGTGATGAGCAAAGGACAAGTGCTGCCCGATGAAGGAGGCACATCGAGCCGGCACATCGGCGTTTGTATGGATATTACGGACAATAAATATGCCCAACAAGCCTTGCAAGTGAGCCAAGCAAGGTTCCGCCATTTATTTGACTCCAATTTGCTCGGACTGGCGTTTGGAGATGGTCAAGACCACATCACCGAAGCCAACGATGCCTTTTTACAAATTGTGGGATACAGTCGCGAAGACTTGCGGCGGGGGAAAGTGAGCTGGACGCAACTGATTCCGCCTGACAGCGATCGCGTGGCTGGCACGATGCAAGACAATCTCTCACAGACACATTGCACCCCCTACGAAGTGGAATTGATTCACGCCCAGGGTCAGCGGGTTCCGGTGTTGATGGGGAGAACTCCCTTAGAAGACTATACGAATTTGGCGATTAGCTTCGTGCTGGATGTGAGCGAGCGCTCCTGTGCCCGCGCCGCGATCGCCGAAGGCGAGGAACGACTGCGATTAGCCTTGGAAGCAGCGCAGATGGGGATGTGGGATTGGGATATTGCCACGGGAACCATTGCCCATTCCGAGATTGTCGATCGCCTGTTGGGGTTAGAACCGGGTACATTTGGCGGCACTTACAATAGCTTGATTAAAATCGTCCATCCCGACGATCGCCCCCGCTTCAACCAAGCGGCGATCGCCACGATGGAACGCGGTGCAGACTTCGATATCGAATTTCGGGTGGTGAAACCCAACGGGGAAGTGAGCTGGGTGGCGAGCATCGGCAAACGCTTACCGGATAAAAGCAAGCAAAGCGATCGCCTGATAGGAGTATGCATGGATATCACCGAACGCAAGCAAATCGTTGCCGAACTGTACCGTCGCGAGCAGGAATTTACCGCCCTGGCGGACAATGCGCCGGATATCATCGCCCGCATGGACCGAGAAGGACGCTACACGTATATCAATCCGGCGATCGAAACCGCCACGGGAATTCCCCCGGAACGATTCATCGGCCACACCTTTTCCGATTTAGGATTTCCCCCCGAGATTGACGCTTTGTGGCAAAAGCGCATCCGCCAAGTGATGGAAACCGGGCGAGAGTGCATTGTGGAAAATGACTTACCCACGGTGCATGGAACGCGACACTATCAGTCTCGCTTGGTTCCGGAACGAGCATTAGATAATTCTATATCCTACGCGATTTGCATCAGTCGCGATTTGACCGAACTGAAACAAGCAGAGGCAGCCTTGCGAGAAACGAACCAAACTTTAACGGCACTGATTCAAGCCTGCCCCTTGGCGATGATGGTACTTGACGTTGAGGGGCATGTGAAAATTTGGAACGAGGGCGCACAAAGCATCTTTGGCTGGGGCGAAGCAGAGGTACTCGATCGCCGATTTCCGGGCATCGCTCCCGATGGAATTGAGGAATTGCGCGCCCAAATTTGCGCTACCCTGGCGGGAAACCCCTTGATGGGGTTCGAGACTCAATATCAGAACAACCAGGGTCGCCCGATTGATGTGGCGCTTTGGACGGCGGCGTTGCACGATGCCAACGATAAGTTGAGTTGTTTGTGCATTGTGGCGGATATCCGCGATCGCAAGCAAGCGCAAGAAGCGCTGCGCCACAGTGAGGAGCGGTTCCGCACCTTGGTTAACTCGATGGATGATATCGTGTTTACCTTGGATCGCCAGGGAAGACATACGGCGGTTTTCGGCAACTGGCTGGAACGAACCCAAGTTTCGCCGGAGGTGTTTTTGAATAAAACCGCACGGGAAATCCTCGGCGAATCGGCGGCGGGCATTCACGAAGCCGCGACGCAAAAAGCTCTGAATGGGGAACATGTGGTATATGAATGGAGTTTTAAGAGCGCGATCGGGGAGCAACATTGTCAGACGTCTCTCTCGCCTTTGCGAGATGCGGAGGGGAAAACGATCGGCGTGGTTGGAGTGGGACGGGATATTACCGACCGCTATCGCACGGAACAAGCACAATCCTTCCTGGCTGAAGCTTCTTCCGTGCTGGCGTCTTCTCTGGATTATCCCACGACTCTGAAAAGCTTGGCTAATTTGGCGGTTCCCCAAATGGCCGATTATTGCATGATTTATATCCTGGAAGACGGGGGAGAAATCCGGCGTCTGGGAATGGCACATATCGATCCGGCCAAAGAAGAGATGTTACGCGAACTGGATTCCCGCTATCCCCTGGATATCGGGCGATCGGATCCGATCGCCCAAGTCATCGATAGCGGAAAGTCCATCCTCCAGCCAGAGATGTCTGAGGGGTGGTTATCCGAGGTGAGTCACGATCGCCACCATCTGGAAATTCTCCAGCAGGTGGGCTGCAACTCTTGCGCGATCGTGCCCCTGGTGGCGCGCGGGCGCACCCTGGGCGGCATTTGCTTTGTCACCGGGGAGTCGGGTCGTCGCTATGACCAGAAGGATTTGATGCTGGCTGAAGAACTGGCGCGCCGCGCTGCTTTGGCGGTAGACAATGCGAGGCTATATCGCGCCTCTCAGGAAGCTAACCGGATGAAAGACGAGTTTTTAGCGATTGTTTCTCACGAGTTGAGGACGCCGCTGAATGCCATGCTGGGTTGGGCGCAACTGCTGCGGGCGCGCAAGTTTGATGAAGCGACCACCGATCGCGCCTTGGAAACCATCGAACGCAATGCCCGGGCGCAAACCCAGCTCATTGAGGATTTGCTCGATGTGTCGCGCATCCTGCGGGGCAAGGTATCTTTGTGCTTGCAGCCCGTTGCTTTGTCACAGGCGATCGATGCGGCGATTGAAGCGGTTCGTCCGGCGGCGGAGGCGAAACAGATTCAGATTAAAACGGCGATCGCTCCGGTCGTGGGGGTGGTGTCGGGGGATTTCAATCGCTTGCAGCAGGTGATTTGGAATTTGCTCTCGAATGCGATTAAGTTTACTCCCGAGGAACAAAGCGTGAAAGTGCGACTGCAGCGATCGGGCGCTTATGCCAAACTTCAGGTCATCGATCCGGGGGCGGGCATCCAACCGGCGTTTTTACCGTTTGTGTTCGATCGCTTTCGTCAAGCGGATAGTACCACCACGCGATCGCACGGCGGACTGGGGCTGGGTTTGGCGATCGTGCGTCATTTGGTGGAATTGCACGGGGGTCGCGTCCGCGCCGACAGTGCCGGTGAGGGCAAAGGTACGACTTTTACCGTTTTGCTCCCGCAACTGGAGGAGGAGTCTATCTCCCCAACATCTCCCGTAACTTCCCCTTCTACTCTCTCTTTGGAGGGTTTGCAGGTGTTGGTGGTGGATGATGAACCGGATACCCTGGAATTTCTGGCCACGGTGTTGCAGATAGCGGGCGCAACGGTTACGGCGGTGCCTTCCGCCACTGAGGCGATCGCCGCGATCGAGGCTCAGACTCCCGATGTGCTAATTAGCGATATCGGTATGCCAGAACAAGATGGCTATTCTCTGATCCGTCACGTGCGAAATAACGCAACTGACGGGCACGAACTCCCCGCCCTGGCCCTAACCGCTTATGCTAGAGATAGCGATCGCACCCACTCCCTAGACGCTGGATTTCACAAACATGCGTCTAAACCCATCCAACCGGATGATTTAATTGCCCAGGTGCAACAACTCGCTGCCCGCAAGCGGAAATTGCGGTAATTTCTGCCTTTTGATAGATGCGATTTTTTCTAAAAAGTTCGTCGCCAAATCACCCTTCACAAGCGCGATTGGCTTCTGCTATTCTTTAACTATCGCCATCAGGCAATCTGAGTGCAAAACACCCTGGTTCTGCGATCGACTCCTTCGATTCGTCTAGCTGTGGAGTGAACATTGCCCACTGGCTTTCCCATGACTATCTAAAGCTAGGAAGCCAACTCACCCGACTCTATTCCCGAGGCTCCGCCTCCCCACCATAAATCAAGTTTAGCCCATCGCCAACCCTTCGCGAACAATTGTCCCATGAAAAACGACCGTCAGGCAATAAAATGGCCGAAATTCCTCTATCGATATTCCCGTTCTCTTCTCCTCGGATTGATGACTCTGGTAATAATATTGGGCCTGCATCTCCTCTGGGGAATTCCTGGATTGACTCAAGAAACCACCACGTTAAAAGTGCTGGTTAATGCCTTAGAAGCCAAAGAATGGTCCTCCCTGGTGGAAGAATTCGAGGAAAAAAATCCGCAAATCGAGATTGAAGTGGTGGAAGGTCCGACGGATAGCAACCTGGTGGAAAACCTCTACAGCACCGCTTTTTTGTTGGGGAAATCTCCCTACGATTTAGTGTACATGGATATCATTTGGGTGCCTAAATTTGCGGCGGCGGGATGGTTGCAGGATCTCTCGGGCAAAATTGCGCCAAGCGAATTGCAGGATTTTTTAGAGAAAGATATCGAAGCGGGACGCTATAAAGGCGGGTTATATCGGATTCCCTTTCGGTCGGATGTGGGTGTGCTTTATTACCGCAGCGACTTATTAAAGCAAGGCGGATACGAACCTCCGGAAAATTTCGATCGCCTGCAAATCATTGCCCAAGAATTGCAGCAAAGCACGGAATCGAACTGGGGATATCTTTGGCAAGGGAAGCAATACGAAGGACTTTCTGCAATGTTTGTGGAAGTTTTGGAAGGATATGGGGGCGTTTGGATCGACCCAGAAACGAAAGCGGTGGGACTGGATAAACCCGAAGCGATCGCGGCGGTGGAATTTTTGCGACATGCGATCGAATCGGGAATTACGCCCTCGGGGGTGACGACTTACACGGAATCGGAAAGTTTGCGCTTTTTCCTCAATGGCGAATCGGTGTTTTTAAGAAATTGGCCTTACGTATGGGCAGAGGCGAATAAACCGAGTTCTCCCATTCAAGGGAAAGTCGGTTTAAAAGCAATGGTTCACGCCCCGGGGGAAAGTAGTGGTGCGGCCCAAGGCGGTTGGGGTTTGGGAATTGCCAAAACTTCCAAACATTCGGAAGAAGCTTGGAAATTTATCGACTTTTTTACCAGTCGGGACAGTCAGAAACAGTATATCCTCGATTATAGCTACATTCCCTCCCGGCGATCGCTGTTTAGGGATCCGGAAGTGGTGGACAAATATAGCTATTACCCCAAACTACTCCAGGCGATCGATAACGCGGTTTTGCGTCCCCCGATTCCGCAATACGCCCAAGTCTCCGATATTTTGCAGCGCTATCTCACTGCGGCGCTGACGGGCAGCAAAACCCCGGAAGCGGCGATGAAAAAAGCAGCCGCAGAAACCCGCAGAGTCCTCGGCACTTCCTAATGTTTTCGGGGATTTTTGCCGCAAAAAACCTTCCCCCGAACCTGCTGTTCGCCGCCGGATACTTACAACCTGTAACTCTCACGCTCAAACCAGAAGCTTATGAAAGTAAAAACCATTCGCGCCCAGGATTTACTCACGGGATGGATTCTCGTCACTCCCGCATTGCTCGTGTTGCTACTCGTCTTTGCTTACCCCATCGGACGAGCATTTTGGTTAAGTGTATTTACCCGCAATCTCGCCACGAACCTCGAACCGGTGTTCTCGGGATTGGAAAATTACAGCCGCATGTTAGGAGATGGTAGATTTTGGGCGAGTCTGTGGAATACAACCCTTTTTACCAGCATTTCCGTGGGCATAGAACTCATCCTCGGATTGGGTGTGGCTTTGGTGCTCAACGAAACCTTTAAAGGACGCAATGCAGTGCGGACGATCGCGATTCTGCCTTGGGCATTGCCTACTTCAATTATGGCGTTAGCTTGGGCTTGGATTTTTAACGATCGCTATGGTGTATTGAACGACCTCTTAATTCGTTCCGGATTGATTTCCGAGAAAATCAATTGGTTGGGCAATCCCACCTTAGCAATGATTGCCGTTATTGCAGCAGATGTGTGGAAAACTACCCCGTTTATCAGTATTTTGCTGTTGGCGGGGTTGCAGTCAATTTCTCCTGACCTTTATGAAGCTCATAAAATCGATGGTGCTAGTCCTTGGAAAAGTTTTACCCAAATCACATTACCCCTGCTAACGCCGCATATTTTAATTGCGGTATTATTTCGCTTTGCCCAAGCTTTCGGAGTGTTTGCCCTGGTCAAAGTAATGACCGGCGGCGGTCCGGGAGGGGCAACGGAAATGGTGGCGCTTTATATTTATTCAACCGTCATGCGTTACCTGGATTTTGGCTATGGTGCGGCGTTGGTAGTCGTCACTTTTTTGCTGTTAATTACCGCTGTGGCGATCGCCGGCTATTTGCTCTCTAAATCTCCCGCCCGTTCCGAAATTCTCAAATAAACCTAACCCATAACACTGGACAATTCACGCCAACCATTCTCTCTCATCAATTCCATGAGTCAAGCAACCCAAACCTCTGACAAATCTGCCCCCCAAGTCGGGATTTCCTGGGGAAAAATCATCCTCTATGGCGCGATTTTTCTAATTGTCGCCTATTGCCTCGGCCCAGTGCTTTGGCAATTACTGACTTCCTTTAAAGTGAATGAGGATATTGAAACCATTCCGAATGTCTATTTCCCCACTCGATATACCTTGGGCCATTACCAACAATTATTCATTCGGCGTCCGTTTCTCTGGTATCTGTTCAATAGCGCTTTTGTTTCTATTAGTTCTACGGTGCTCTGTTTGGGAATTGGCGCACCTGCCGCTTATGCGTTAACCCGCTTAAAGCTTCCGGGAGAAAGAATTATCCTGATTGGCGTTTTGGTGGTGACGTTATTTCCTTACATCCTGCTGTTTTTGGGATTGTTAGAAACTATCAAAACTCTCGGATTGGGGAATAATTATCTCGCCCTCATCGTACCTTACACCGCCAAGAATTTACCGCTGACCATTTTGGTATTGCGAAGCTTTTTTAAACAACTGCCCACGGATTTGGAAGATATGGCCAAGGTAGATGGTTACAAAACTTGGCAAATCCTGCTCAAAATTGTTCTGCCGCTCACGGTTCCCGCCCTGGTGACTACGGGAATTTTGGCGTTTATTTTTGCCTGGAATGAATTCTTGTTTGCTCTGACGTTTATCACGGAAGAAACTATGAAAACTATCCCGGTGGCCGTGTCGCAAATTAGTGGGGCGACGCAATTTGAAACCCCCTACGGTCCTCTGGCGGCGGCGACGATTTTGGGCACGTTACCGTTAATCGTTCTGGTGCTTTTCTTCCAGCGCAAAATCGTCCAAGGATTGACCGCAGGTGCGGTGAAAGGATAATATGCTTTCCGGTCTATTTCACACAAAAATAGCCCGCGTTGGAGCAGCTCTGTGCATGAACCTCCACCCTGAGTTAGGGAATTTTTAACATATTTTATCGGAGAAGATAATGGCAAAATTGGAACTAAAAAATCTCAACAAAACTTACAGCAAAACGGTGATTCCGATTAACGATGTTAGCATTTCGGTCAATGATGATGAATTTCTCACTTTGCTCGGTCCTTCGGGATGCGGGAAATCCACGGCGCTGCGGTTAATTGCGGGATTAGAACCGCCGACTCACGGGCACATCTATATTGGCGATCGCGACGTGACCCATTTAAAACCAGGCGATCGCAATGTTTCAATGGTCTTTCAAAGTTATGCCCTCTATCCGCACATGACGGTTTATGAAAATATGTCCTCCTCGCTCAAACTTCGCAACTTTGAAGAAGAGGAAATCAAAAAGCGGGTCGCCGAATCCCAGAAACTTCTGGATCTCAGTGACGATTTGCTGAACCGAAAACCCGGTCAACTCTCCGGAGGTCAGCGTCAGCGGGTGGCCCTGGGACGCGCGTTAGTTCGTCAACCGGATGTGTTTTTGCTCGATGAACCGCTGAGTAATTTAGATGCCTTATTGCGCGAACGAGTGCGGGCGGACATCAAGCAGCTTTTCGAACAGCAAAAAGCGCCGGTTGTTTACGTCACTCACGACCAAGTAGAAGCGATGACCCTTTCGACCAAGGTGGCGGTTTTGTATGAAGGCAAGCTACAACAACTCGACCCGCCGCAGCGCCTTTATCAGACGCCAGCGAACCGCTTTGTGGCCTCTTTTGTGGGTAGTCCGCAGATGAATTTATTAGAACTTCCCTGCGACAATCATCGCGCAAAGTTAGGTGCCCTCGAGTTGCCGTTACCCGAGGGACTTTCTACCCCCGATAAAATTGTGGTAGGTATCCGTCCGGAACACGTTCGCCTACCGCGCGAGGGGGATGAATTTACCCTGGAAGGGCGGGTGTTTTTGGTGGAAAATTTAGGCATGCAAAATTTGCTCAGCGTGCGGGTGAAAGGCAGCGAAAATCAATCGGAGTCGGGGATTACCCTGCGGGCGCTGCTCTCTGCGGATGAAGATTGGGGCGGCGAAGATGTGACCCTGGCATTACCTGGGGATTTGCTGCACTGGTTCGATTTAGAAACGGGCGATCGCCTGCGCCAATGAAGTGGAGTTCCCGGCGCGATCGCCCCTTCCACTGCTAGTATTTCCTTCGGTGGTTTCGGCGCTTTCCTCGGGGCGATCGCGTTCACAATCTCCTATTATAGCACTTTTTCCCTGGCGTTAAAGTATCTTGCAATAAAACTTGATTAAACTTAACAATTTATCCGGTCAAATGTTAAAAATTCTCAAGTTATTGCGAGTTTTTTAAACTCACCCTTCTCAATGGCCTAAAATAGATGAAAATTGAAATAGCAAATCCGCAAGGAACGCGCGACGATAATTACCGACAAAACACCATGAAGTTGAAGCCTTGGCATTGGATTCTCTCATTCTGCATCTTGTGCCTCACCCTGCTGGGGGGATGCGTGAGGGAGGGCACGGATCCGGGTACCCTGCAAGTGTGGGCGCACGCCGGACAAGATGCCGAACGCCAAACCCTACAGGCACAAGTGAAGCGATTTAACGCCGCCCAAGATGCGGTGGATGTAGAGCTGACTTTTTTGCCTGAAGGTTCCTACAACGCACAAGTGCAAGCCGCCGCCCTGTCGGGGGATTTGCCCGACGTGCTAGAATTTGACGGCCCGTTTATTTATAATTACGTATGGCAGCAAAACTTGATTCCCATTGACGAGCTGATTTCGCCAGAACTCCGTGCGGATCTGCTGCCTTCGATTATCCAGCAGGGCAGGTATAACGATCGCCTGTATTCCGTGGGTACCTTCGACTCCGGACTGGGCATGTACGGACGGCGCAGCATGTTAGAAGCTGCCGGGGTTCGCATTCCCACCGGCAACGCCGACGCCTGGACGGCGGCAGAATTCAACGAAGTGCTGGCTGCATTGGCGGCACAAGACCCGGACGGGCAAGTGCTAGACCTGAAGCTCAACTATTCCGGCGAGTGGTTTACCTATGCCTTCATGCCCATTTTGCGATCGGCGGGGGGCGGACTCATCGATCGCACCGACTACCAAACCGCCACCGGCGTCCTCAACGGTTCGCAGTCAGTAGCGGCGATGGAACAGTTGCAATCTTGGATGGAACAAGACTATGTAGACCCCAATGTAGATGACGCCGCCTTTCCCACCGGACGAGTGGCCCTCTCTTGGGTGGGGCACTGGGTATATCCGGGATATGCCGAAGAGCTAGGCGAGGATTTGGTCGTCTTGCCCCTGCCGAACTTTGGGGAAGGCTCGAAAAGCGCCCAGGGGTCTTGGAATTGGGGCATTACCGCCAACAGCGATAACCCGGAAGGGGCGATGGCATTTTTGGACTTTTTGCTGCAACCGGATGAAGTGCTGGCGATGAGCAATGCCAATGGTGCAGTGCCGGCCACCAAAACCGCGATCGCCCAATCCCCATTGTATCGCGAAGGCGGACCGTTGCGCCTGTTTTCCGCACAACTGCTAACCGATAAAACCGTCCCCCGTCCGCAAACCCCCGGCTATCCGGTGATTACCTCCGCATTCCAGGAAGCGTTTAACAACATCCGCAACGGTTTGGCGGTACAAACAGCCCTCGATCGCGCCGCCCTGGAAATCAATATCGATATCGAGGACAATCAAGGGTATCCGAACGTGAGTTTTTAACTCGGTTCTCCCCTTGTTTCTTCACACTTACCGTTAACCATAGTATCCGAGCTGATGAGTGACCCGCAAACTATAAAAAGAGATGATACGCGCACGGCACTGACAATGGCAGCACCGGCACTGCTGGGTTTGTTCCTGTTTGTTGCCCTGCCTTTTGCCCTAGCGGCGATCCTGTCCTTTTCCAACCTGCGACTGGGATCTCCCTTACCCACCGAATTTATCGGCATCGAACAGTATCGGCGCATTTTTAGCGACCCTTCCTTCCGTCGCGCCTTGCTGAACAATGCCATATTCGCGATCGTGGTGGTGCCCTTGCAAACCGCGATCGCCCTCGGATTGGCCATGCTGCTCAACCGTCCCCTGCGCGGAATGGCCGCATTTCGCACACTGTTCTTCATGCCAGTGGTCTTTCCGATGGCCCTGGTATCGGTAATTTGGATTTTAATCTACGCCCCCGGTTCGAATGGCATGATGAATTCTTTTATGGAATTTATCACCTTTGGACTCTGGGAACCGAGAGATTTTCTGCGCGACCCCTATCTCGCCTTACCGTCCATTATGCTCCTTTCTATGTGGCAAGGGGTTGGCTTTCAAATGGTGATTCTTTTAGCCGGATTGCAATCGATTCCCAGCGATTTGTACGAAGCTGCCGCAATTGACGGTAGCAATAAATGGAACCAATTTATCCATGTGACTTTGCCCCAACTGCGAAACACCTTAATCTTCGTCATGTTGGTGACTTCGATTCTCGCGTTTCGCCTGTACGACCAAATCGAAATTATGACCCAAGGCGGTCCCCTCGATGCAACCACCACGGTGATGTATGAGGCAGTTACCGCCGCATTTGAACAACAAAAAATGGCCAAAGGTGCAGCGATGACTGTGGTCTTTTTCCTCATCGTCTTGGCTATTACTATCCTCCAACGTACCCTGATTAAAGAAGAACGGGCGATCGAGTAAATTCCCTCGCCAAATCTGCGATATCTAGCCAGGTGTTATCTATGTTATCATGCAAAAATAATTGCAGAGGGTAGGGTGGGCAAAGCTACTTTCAGAAGTGCCGATATTGCGCATTTGTTCTCGTGCCTGCCCACCCTCCAAATTCCATAAACCCTCATTAAGGATGATTTGTTTATGACCCTTCCAGGAACTCCCAAAGAAAATCCCGAATTGGGTGAAAAGGTCGCCCACCAACCGGAAGAAGAACTGCTCACCCAAACCCAAAAACGGCAACGGATTGGCATTGCGATTAGCTATATCGTCCTCACCATTTTGTCGTTGCTGTTTGTTTCTCCCATTCTGTTTATGATTATCGGGAGTCTTAAACCGGATAACCAGGTTTTGTTAGAAGCCGGTTCGCTGAAAGCGTTTTTCCCGGATAATCCCTCCCTGCAGAACTACGAGGATGTATTCGACCGGGTGAATTTTATCCGCTTTTTCTTTAATTCGATTTTTATTACCGGCAGCATCGTTCTGGTGGGGTTGCTGGTGAATTCGATGGCGGCGTATGCCTTCGCCCGGTTGCAGTGGCGCGGGCGAAATCTGATATTTGCCGGGATTATCGCTTTGATGATTATTCCCTTTGAAGCTATTGCAGTGCCGCTATTTTTTCAAGTGACGTTACTCGGATGGCGCAATACCTACGTTGCCCAAATTATGCCGTTTATTGCTAATGCGTTTGCGGTGTATTTGTTTTATACCTTTTTTATCGATTTGCCCAAAGAATTGGAAGAAGCGGCGCGCGTGGATGGGGCGAGTCCGCTGCGAACTTTTTTTGAAATTATTGTGCCGATTTCTAAACCGGTGTTTGCTTCGGTGGCGATTATTACCTTTTTGACTCAGTGGGGTTCGTTTTTGTGGCCGACGATGATTACGTTTGGCGAAAAAGTCCGCCCTCTCCCAGTGGCGATCGCCCAATTCCAAACCTTACCTCCCTTGCAATGGGGCGATATTATGGCCTTTGGCGTGATGATGGTAGCTCCGATTTTGGTGGTGTTCTTAATCTTCCAAAAATGGTTCGTCCAAGGGGTGGCCTCTTCGGGGATTAAAGGATAATATTGGGTTGTATTGTCAAGATGAATCGGTGTTTTTTTCTCGAAATTTAAGTCTATCGGAACAATGGCAAAAGTAGAATTTCAACATGTTTACAAGGTTTACTCGAATGGCTTTACCGCCATGAAAGACCTTTGCTTGAGTATCGCTGATGGCGAGTTTATGGTGTTTGTCGGCCCTTCGGGATGCGGTAAGTCCACGGCGCTGCGAATGCTAGCGGGATTGGAAGAGATTAGCGCCGGAAAGCTGATTATCGGCGATGAAGTGGTGAACAATCAAAGTCCGCAAGAGCGCAATATTGCAATGGTGTTTCAGAATTATGCTCTTTATCCGCACATGACAGTGCGGCAAAATCTCGATTTTCCATTGCGGATGCGGAAGGTGTCGAAGGAAGAAAGAAATCAGCGGGTAAAAGATGCTGCAGAAAAGTTGGGTTTGACCCAGTTGCTAGATAACAGACCGAAGCAAATGTCCGGGGGACAGCGCCAGCGGGTGGCGATGGGACGGGCAATTGTCCGCGACCCTTCGGTGTTTTTAATGGACGAACCCCTATCGAATTTGGATGCAAAAATGCGCGTGCAAATTAGAACGCAAATTGCCGATTTGCAGCGCCGCATGGCTACCACTACGGTGTATGTAACTCACGACCAAGTGGAAGCAATGACAATGGGCGATCGCGTGGCGGTGATGCGGGCGGGAGAACTCCAACAAGTCGCACCCCCACAAGATTTATACGACTATCCCGCTAATGTGTTTGTGGCGGGGTTTATCGGGTCTCCCGCTATGAATATTTTTCACACTCAGTTGCGCCGCGAAGAAGATGGCACCTTCACGATCGCCTATGGGGATAAACAATTAGCGATCGCCCCAGAAATCGCCGATCGCTACTCGGAAATCAAGCGCTATGTGAATAAACCCATTATCGCCGGATTGCGTCCGGAAGCCTTTTTCCTCGCCGACAGCAATACCCCCGAAAACCGCAAAATTGACGTGGAGGTAAATACCGTAGAAGCCCTCGGCCATGAAATGATAATCTATTTCAAATCTCCCGTGTCTAAAATTGAAATCGAAGATAAAGGAGACCCCACCGAAGCATTGGAAAATAATTTAGAGGAAAATTCTTCTATCGCGATCGCCCGCCTCGGGTCTTATCGCGAACTTCACCACTCCTCTCAACTCGCTTTAGCCGTAGATACCACTAAGCTGTATTTATTCGACCGCAAAGGAATGGCGATCGCAAATTAAGCGCATATCCTACAGGCGATCGCCTCTCTGGCTTATTTGTGCGATAAACTATTCCCGTAGAAACGCCTGAAACCGACTGAAATGCTTCTGTGATAACGTTTTCAGCCGGTTTCTAACCGGCTTGAGCTATGAGGCGTGGG
>NZ_JAYFEQ010000269.1:0-303 GCF_055795085.1 Phormidium sp. CCY1219
TCCTAGTCGGGTTATCTCGTTCCATCATCTGGGGTGTTATGCCCTTAGCCTCCATCTCTCCCCCGAGGTACTTTCGCGAGTCGGTGTCAGTGGTTAGTAGACCCCCTGACCTTTCCCTTTGCCCGTTTTGGGCGCGGCGTAACATCCACTTTCGCCGCTATATAATTACGAGGGTTCAAGCCGATGATTTGGTTACTAGACTTAGGCATTTGGCAGTGGTCGGTTACTACGGGTATTGGCTTACCCTGTCCGCCTTCCGTTCCCCGCTTCACCCATTGGGTCGTGAGTCCAATAAGTGGGGGT
>NZ_JAYFEQ010000270.1:0-42466 GCF_055795085.1 Phormidium sp. CCY1219
GCGACGAACGCGATGATGTAGCAGACGGTGGCGGTGAGCAGAGTTGGAATCATCAGCACGCCGAACCAGCCGATGTAAAGGCGGTTTTCGGTGCTAGCGACCCACTCGCAGAACCGGTCCCACAGATTGGCGCTTTCGCGCTGCTGTAAAGTGGTCGTCATAGTTCTTATGATTGCTATTTGGTTTTCAAGGTTATGATGTTTCCTATATTAACGACATTGTTAAGGTTTGTAAAGGGTTTTCAGCCACAGGAATCTTAATCAGTCTGATAAGTAATAGTTATGAAAGCTGGGGGACGGGCTGCGAGTGCGGGGAAAAGTGGCTCTAAACAACGGCGGGGACGAGCAGAAAGCCCGTCCCCACCGTGGAAGCGATTGCCCTCGGATAACACCGAGACATTATTTATTGTTGGCTTGGGCGTCGCGCACGGCGGCGATGAAAAACAACACAGCGCCAGGAATACTCAGAGCCAGAATAATGGTATCGATCGTGGTACCGAGATCCGGATTTCCAGAAGCGAGTTCAAAAATCGAACCCACGGCTGCGATCGCGGCGATGCAAGAAGCGGCCAGAAAAAGTCCACTTTTCGGAGTAACTGCCATATTAATGCAAGAGGGGTGAAGTGATCGTCGAAACATTACCAACAGGGAGCGTGAAGTTTCCTACCCAATCAGAGCCAGAAGAACTTCACCCGAGAATATCGGCATCAAAGCTAAGCAAAGGGTTGAACCGCTTTAGAGGAGAATCCATGTTTGGCCAACTCCTGAGTCAGCATCAGTTGATTTTCCACGCGATCGACAAACAACACGCCGGTGAGGTGATCCATTTCATGTTGAATGCAACGGGACAACAGACCTTTGACATTTAACTTGCTCGGACGACCGCGATCGTCTTTATAAGAAACTTCGATCGCTTCTGGGCGTTTCACATCTAAATAAACCCCCGGAATGCTGAGACATCCTTCTTGATAGAGGGTATCGTCGCCCCTGAATTTTTTAATCGTCGGATTGATCAACACCACCGGCGGAGTGGCGGGGTTTTCCGGGTCGCAGTCTACCACGATGATTTGTTTTTGCACCGCCACTTGGGGTGCTGCCAAACCAATGCCATCAGCGCTGTACATGGTTTGCAGCATTTCCTTGACCAATTGGCGTACATTGTCATCCACGCGAGAGACCCGCTTTGCATTTTGACGCAAAGCGCGATCGCCGAGATAGCAAATCTCGCGCGGAGGCTGTTCTAACTTTGTCTTTTCGACGAGAATGGAAGAGGTCATAGGTATTTGGATTGCGGTTCCAGGCTACAGTTCAAAATAATTGCTATCTTTTTCGATCTTACTCGATCGCTCGATTGCCGTCAGCTCTCCCCATCGGCTCAGGGATGGGGATATCCGAAAACTCGGGGCGATCGCGAAAGCTAAATCAGCTTTCGCGATCGCCCCTACCGAGAAATCCCGGCAAACCTACGAGGCATTATTGATCAGTTGTATCGTAGCCGCCGGAATGGCTGTGGGATCCTCGTAACCCGTCCCCGGGAGGAGGTTAAACACGATAAATTCCGTCAGCGCCTCATTCGGCAACCCTGCCGCAATGCCATCATCCACCGGATTAATCGTAATCGGCACCGACTCTTGAGCCACCGGAATGGTGACGCTGCCTTGATTGGTGACCGGATCGAAGCCCGGGAGGCTGCTGGTGTCGTAGTCCTCCCCTGGCGTTGCGGCATTCGCCACCGTGGTATCGATCTCGTAATTAACCGTGATAGGGTTGGCACTTCCGCCAAAGCGAGAGATATTTAAAGCGCCCGTAATATCGTCACCCACTTCCGACGCCAGAGGATCGGCAACCCCGAATAAGAGCTGTGAGGTTTCGTCATCCAAAAAGGTGACAGTAGCTTGTTGGTTATTCTGCTCGGAAGCCAGAGCATACTCTCCCCCAGGGGCAGAAGCTAAACGAAACCGCGCAATTTCATTGGGTTCGCGCACCGCATCATCTTGCGGCGTCACGCTCAAGGTTTTGGTGGCCGTGCCATCGGCACCCACATCGCTGGGATTAAACGTGACGCTGGTACCGCTGACGGTGAAATCGTCACCTTGAGTGGCTGAACCGCCCAAATTCAAGTCTACGGTAATGGGTGCCGTAATGCCCCCGGTGAGGGTAACTGTCAAGGTGGAAGTATTGGCAGGGTCATTTTCTGCCAGTCGGGCATTGCTCGCCGCGATCGAAACCGTAGGCACATCATCATCGACAATCGTCACCGTGGCCGAATTATCTGGTGCCGGACCGACGTTGTAATCCGTGGGATTGGTGGGGGGTTGCACGGTGAGTTCCACGGTTTCGGGTCCTTCTGCATCGGTATCATTAAGCGCCGCCGGAATTTCCACGGGAAGATTAACCGTCGTCTGACCGGCTGGAATGACGACACTGGTGCCGATATTGCTGTAGTCCGTGCCTTCTGTTGCCGTACCCCCGGCGGCAATATTGACCGTTATCCCTCCGGCAGGAGCTGCGAGGTCGCTGGACACCACAAATTGACCCGTATTGGTGGGGTCTCCTTCGTCGGCTTCATCGTCGGCGGCACTGACGGTAATCGTCGGCACATCATCATCCAAAATACTGACTGTGGCACTATTCGGCGTGCCCAGGGTTGCAGTGCCGGAGGGAGTGCCCAAGGATAACTGAATGTTTTCCGTGCCTTCGATCGCGGTATCGTCAACCCCCGTAATGGTGTAGGTCTTGGGTGAGACATCGCGATCGGCGAAGACAATCTGAGCGGGTAAATCGTCGGTGTAGTCGGTATTGCGGGTGGCGTTGGGAGTGCCGGCTCCGATATTTAACGGAACCGTGACCTGTCCGGAACTGCCGCCGACTCGTTGCACTTCTACGGTGACGGTGCCGCCGTTTTCGTCGAGGCTGTATTGGGCTTGGTTAAACTGAATTATCCCGGCGTTATCGATATCGACGATGTTCAGGGTGGCGCTAGTGGTGCCCCCGAGAGTGGCTCCGTTGGTGGGATTGGAAAGCGTCAACTCCACGGTTTCGGTGGGGTTGGCGTCAACGACACCATCATCGATGACGGTTAGGGGCACGCTCGCCGAATTTTGCCCATCGGGGATGTTGACCGTGAGGGGGAAATTGGTATTTTCAAAGTCATCCCCTGCCGTAGCGGTTCCCCCAGTAATGCTGACGGTGACGCTGACATCTCCTTGAGTACCATTGACGCGACTGATGGTAATCTGTGGGGTGCCGTTCTCGTTGACGGTGTAAGTGGCGGTACTAAATTGCAAGGTTCCCGGTTGTTGCGGTGGTTGCGGTGGTTGCGGTGGTTGCGGTGGTTGCGGTTGTTGCGGTGGCGTGGGGATTGGTCCGAGGGTGGGGGGTGGTAAGGGGGTGCCGTCTTCTGCCGGGGGTTCCGGGGCCGGTGGGGGTTCGGGGGGAAGGAAGTCTTCTCGGGTAATGTTGCTGACGTTGATATTCTGCAAGACGGTAATTGCGCCGGTTAAGGAGTCGAGAATGACGGTGTTATTGGCGTTTTCGCCGACGCCTTGCCGGATGATGAGTTGCTCGAAGGTGGTTCCTTGGGTAAATTCGAGGAAGTCTACGCCATCGGTAAAGTCGGTGACGAAGTTGGTGGCGGTTTGCAAAAAGTCTCCGGTTCCGGGGGCGAGGGCAAAGCGATCGGATCCTTCTCCGCCGGTGAGGGTATTGAGACCTAAATCGCCGAAGAGGAAGTCATCGCCTAAATCGCCGAAGAGGATGTCGTTGCCTTGACCGCCTCGGACGGTATCGTTGTTTTGTCCGCCATATACGGTGTCGTCGCCTTGGTTGCCGTTGGTGAAGTCGTTGCCTTGGTTGGCAAAAATCAAATCGTTGCCTTCGCCGCCGTTTACGCGATCGTCGCCTATGTCGCCGTAGAGGAGGTCGTTGCCGAGGTCGCCGAAGATGTCGTCGCTGTCTTTACCGCCGTAGATCGTATCGATTCCCTGACCACCAAATATCAGGTCAACGCCAGTGTTGCCGAAGAGCAGGTCGTTGCCTTGATTGCCGAAGATTTGGTCGTTGCCTTGTGCGCCGAATGCGGTGTCGTCTCCTTCGCCTGCGATCAGGACGTCACTACCGCCGAGGTTGAGTCCGATGAGAAAGGGGTCGGCGGTGGGGTCGCTTGGGTTTTCTCCGCGCAGGAGGTCGTTGCCTATCCCTCCATCGATGCGATCGCTGCCTTGGTTGCCATCGAGTAAATCGTTGCCGGCTTCGCCGAATATCTCGTCGTTGCCATCTCCACCCGATGCCGCATCGTCTCCTTCGCCGCCAAATATCCGATCGTCTCCAGTGTCGCCGGCAAGCAGGTCGTTGCCTGTGCCGCCGATCGCTACATCGTTGCCTTCAGCGCCATTAATGGTGTCGCTGCCGGCTTCGCCATCGAGGCGATCGCTGCCTTGGTTGCCGTCGATGTCGTCGTTTCCCCCTCCGCCTAAGATAACATCGTTGCCGAACCCTTCCAGAAGCGGCGTGCCATCGTTGCTAAAGTCGCCACACAGGCGATCGTTTCCTTCTCCTCCGTCTAGGGTGTCGTCTCCTGCACCGCCATAAACTGTATCGTCATCGTCGTTCCCACTCAGGCGATCGTTGTCGGTGTTTCCCAGTAAGGAGTCGTTCCCACTGTTCCCCTGGATGGTATCTTCACTGAGGGCACCAATTATGGTATCGTCTCCGCTTTCTCCTTGAATGATTTCCTGGAGCGATAAATCTAAAAAAATGCCTGGCTCTTGTTGGCTTCTCGCCCCTAGGAGGGTCTCTTCCTCTATCTGCTCTCTGAGATTTTGCCCGCTATTGAAATTGACAAATAAATTAGATCCGCTATTCCCTGCCATGTTTGGAACTCCTAACTTTACAAAACCGTAAATTCAACTTGGGAAGTTTATGTGAGGCTCTCAGCGCGTGCGGATCGATTTAAGAGAGGGTAGATGCCGCTTTTGCGTTTTGTAACCGATGGTCAGCGGCGATCGCTCGCTACCATTGAGATGCACTCGTTCTATCTTGCTTACAGATGAAAACAATCCCTCGGACTGTTTCCCTTGCCTAACATTTGGAACCTCTATCTATTCCAGCTAAACTGTAAACGCTCTTGAACATCAGATTGTCACCCTTGTGTCAACTACACTGAATCTTTATCTGAGTTGGCGATCGACGAAAATCGAATAATTTTGCCGCTCGTTCAACACTCCGGACAACCTTGGGGCATAATTCAAAATGGCCAAATTACTCCCTAACTTCCATTAACCCACTGACCCAACAAAATCTATCCCTACAGCTTGATAACCGTAGCGATGAGCGGGAAGGAAGTTGTTTCCCCAGAGCCGACACTCTAAGGTTCATCAGAGTATCTTGAGGTTGATTATACCCAACTCAGGGAAAAATCTTATCAGGCTGGTTGGGGTTTTCGGCAAATTAGGGCGATCCGAGGGGGCGCTCGCCAGGAAAAAGCATGTCTGCGTCTTTCCACCTGCTTCTCTAAATTTTATCTGTCGCCGGAACCGTTCATCAAAATCATCCTTTTTGAAATTTCTGCAAAAAATAGAGTATTCTGGCCAATTCAGGGGATAAAATCCAAACAATATTATAGATTTTTTGATGATTAAAATATTTTTACCGAAAACAACAAATAGCCAATATTTCGATTTCGTAGATTTACGATTTCCCCGAATAAAGTACCCTGTTTGGATAACAATTGACAGAGAGGATGACCTGACACTGTTTGAAGGCGGATACAGAAGCCTCTATCATCCTATTTTTTTAATGGGATTTGGGAGATAGGTTGCTAGAAAAACAGCTAATTTTTCCCGCTTAACAGGTGGGAAAGTTCTGGCGGCGTCACTTGGAGAAAAGTGGTGAAGTTGGCCGACGAGAAACGGCAATAAAATTGGGTGGACGCTTGTCCACCCAATGGTTTGTGGCAAGGAACAGGAAGTCCGGAGCCAGTACCGTCTAGGGATGAAAATTAAATGCGCGATCGCTTACCGTTGCCAGTGTGCATCTAGCAATGCTTGGGCGCGAGGTTTGAAAATCAGATAGAACAACGCCTCTAGATAACGCAACAAATCCTCGCGATTTTCCTTAGAAGTGTAATTCCAGAAACCGTAGATTTTCGAGAGGGAAAGCAAGCGCGAGGTGTGAATCTTCCAGGTGTAGGTACTGTAAACGCGCTCGATCGCGCGCTGGGAAATTTCCTCCCAATAATGCGGACTTTGGTCGCACTTGGAAACGAAATCCAGGATTTTCTCGGCAGTTTCTTCCACGTTCGTCGGGTTAATGTAAAACCCATTTTTCTTGTCTTGAATGATTTCCAACGGTCCACCAAACTGAGTAGCAAAGGTGGGCAAACCGGAAATCATGGCTTCCAAAATGGTCAAACCGAAGGCTTCAAACAGTGCCGGTTGGACGAAAACGCCGTGGCGATCGGCGATGACGCGGTAGATTTCGCCGGAGTCGGATTTCGGGAGACGCACCCCCAACCAGCGAATTTTCCCGTACAGATCGTAGTGCTCGATGATGTTGTACAGTTTTTGCATTTCGCTGAGTTCTTCGGAATCAGTGGATTCCTCCGCGCGTAATTTACCCGCCACCAAAATCAGGTTGCAGTGTTCTTGCAGCGCTTCGCTTTGACCGAAGCACTCTGCCAAACCGGTGAGGTTCTTGATCCGGTCGAGGCGGGCCATCGAGAAAATGGGGCGCTTGCTCGGATCCTCAAGTTTGCCGAACACTTGGGTGGGGTCTTCCAGGGTAAACAGCAATTCCTCGAGCCGTTCGCGATCGCTGAGGATGCGATCGTCGGTCCGGGTATAGGGGAAGTACACCGCTTCGTTCACTCCCGGGGGCACCACGTTGAACTTAGGTGAGAAGAGTTCGATGCCCTTGACCACATGATACAGATCGGGCATGGTGAAGCAATCGTATGATTCGTACTGTCCGACGCTATCGGGGGTTCCCACAATTTCTTGATAGGTACTACTGATGACGAAGTTTGCCGCATTCATGGCAATCAAATCAGCCGTAAATTGCAGGGAAAAGTGATATTGATTCTCTAAGTCTTGCCAGTACAAGTTACTGAAGAGGTACTTAGATTTTTCCAGGGCATGGGCAATATTGCATTGGGTGACTTTCAGGCGACGTGCCAGGAGGAATGCCACTAAGTTCCCATCAGAGTAGTTCCCGACGACGAGATCGGGTTTGCCTTCAAATTCTGCGAGGAGTTCTTTTTCTGCGTCTAGGGCGTAGGTTTCCAAATAAGGCCAGATTTCAAATCGCGAAATCCAGTTTTGGGTCATGTTGGGATTGAATTCGCGGAAGGGAATGCGCAGAATCCAGCCGTTTTCGGTGCCGCGTATTTTTTCCAGGCGTTGGTTGCAGCGGGTGCCTTCGGCGTTGGGAATCAAACGGGATAAAACGATGGTTTTCGGATAAACGCCCAACACGTCTAATCCGGCGAGTTTGAATTCTTCTTCGAGTTGCTTCTCTAAACTGCGCGCTTGATCGAGGACGTAGACCACTTGCCCCCCGGTGTCGGGACGCCCTAGCACTCCTTCTTGTCCAAACCAACCGTGAACGGAAACGAGAACCACGCGAAAGATCATCGGGATGCGCGAGACGAACGATTCGAGCACGGCATCGTCTGGGGAGTCAATCAGTTCGTCGAGAATTTCGAGGGTTTCGCCCACTCGACCGGCGGTGTTGCCCCAACCGGGTTCAAATCCGAGGTCTTGCAACTGAAAGCGAAAATCGACGTAGGGTTTGTCCTCGGGCAAATCGCCGACAAAGGCGATCGCATCTTTAATTTTATCGGACAATTCCCGCCGATTTTTAATCCGATGGTTAATCAGCAGTTGCTGCCCATTATATTGATGGAGGTTCAAAAATTCATAGAGCAGTTCGAGCCACTTGCGCCCATCTTGGAACAGTTTGCTGGAAAGATAGCGGTTGAGAAACTGAACGCCTTTGCCGATGTTTTTGGGGTCGCGAATGGTGGGAGAATAGTCGTAAAATGGCGCGAAGTCCAGTTCGAGGACATCTCCTTCTGTGGGTCGGTAGCGGTTAACGATCCGATCGCGCACGTCGAGCAAATCTTGAATGCTCATCGGTTCGACGGTTAAATCGTCCCAGATCCGAAACACTTGCTGCGAGGCAATCTTGGATCGCACGATCGCGCAGATGCTTTCGTCTTCCAGGATAATCTCCTGGGTGTAGTCAATCAGTTTGCCAAGATACGATGACTTATAAAAATATCCCGCCTTTTCATGTTGGCTACAGTAATCGGCAAACGCGCGTACAATATCATTTCGCAGAAAATACCGCTGGTCTGAGCCGCGTAATTCGCTGATAAACTGGCGCAGATCGATTTTTTCATCGCATTTTAGGACGGACTTAATCAGGTCGGACATTCCAACTCCTTTGCTGCACAACAAGACGATAAGAGTTCACACAAATTAAAGGGCAATCTGTGCATAGATTGCCTCTTCCTCTGGGGGAAGATTGCACGCGATCGCTACCCACTTCGTTTACAAACCTTGATAAAATTGTCCGTATTTCTGCCCAAACTAGCGGATAAACGGCTCAATTAGTCTCAGATTTCCCGTTACTCCTTCGGTTAGCTCCCTGGCACTACTCTTCCAACCCGATCGGTTAATATTTCGTTCGAACCACTGGCTCAGGGCAAATCAATTTGCTCCACTAGATATCGACCGGGATTGCCGGATTGGCATTCACGCCTGCTTCTTCTCACCGGGCGTGCTTTCGGTTGCCCCGGGTCTCGCGGACGCAAAATTCCTCCTGTTCAACTACTCTACCAATTAATTGGGTGGATTACATCTTTTTCCCTGCCAATCGAGCATATTTTTTCTCTTGGATCCCTCGATTGTTTCTCCGTTGCGCGAAAATGGGGTACCGAAAGCTGATGCCGACGCCGAAGCGATCGCGGATCGCTCAAACCCCCACCATGATGCAGCGGTTGTCAGTCTGTATTGTCCGCATCTGTGGCATTTCGCCGCCCCTCAATCCCGACGATCCTCCCTCGCCTCCTGTGGGTTTCCTTCCTCGCCGCCTTCGGCGTAGGTGTCGGCGCGCTCATCAGGCAGTGTGTTTTCGAAGGGCGCAAGTGTTCCACCGATTCCCCTTCCCGGGAATTCCTTGGGTTTTCCCTGCCTTTCCCTCGGCGGTTTTGATGACGAGGCATGTTTTGCCTGGGGTCTGCTCGAAAATATCCGCACTAGCAAAGGTCGATCCGAAATCGCAAGGGGTTGCAAAGGCGATCGCCCTCCATCGGCAATCTCAATCCAGGGTAGTGGCTTTTCCGGGCTTTGTCTTCCCACAGAGGGATAAATTTCGGCAGCTTTTACCCCCCGCACCTAACCCGATGTCTGGAAACGATCGCACAACCCATTCCTTAGTTTTCCAAATCCCGGCGTCTTTCTTTGGGCCTATTTCTTCAGAGATAATCTCCCCACCGTTCCAATATCTTTCTTCAGATTGATGTCTGTTCTGTAACCAATTCCTTAAAATTAAAAGCAAGCAAAACAATTCAGGAACTTAAATAGGTTTATGAAACTCACCAATAAATTTTCCAAGGTTATTAGTGCTGGAGTTCTCGGCGCTAGTTTGGCGTTCTTGCCTTTCAACCTGCCGGCATCGGCTCAGGTAGATGATGTTTATGAAACCCCGCGAGAAGAAGTTGCCGAACTAGAATATGAAGACAACGATAACTGGGGTGCTTGGGGGTTACTCGGATTATTCGGTTTGCTCGGTTTAGCGGGTCTCGGCGGTAAAAAACGCCATGAGGAACATACCGTTTATGCCGATCCAGCTCGAGAGCGAGAAGGAGTTGGCACGCGCTCCACTTATCGCTAATTCCTCTAGGGTGAGCATTGCTCACCCTACCTGGGGGTCGGGGCATTTGAGAATGGCGAAAGAATGTCACCTCGGTTGTCGGTTATGAATCCGACTCGCGATCGCGCATTAAGCGATGAAATTGCTCCGAGTGACGCAGGCTATCAAAGCCGGCATCAGCTAAGGCGCGATGGCGATATTCTTCGGCATTTATACGCAAGGCTTGGCGCAAATTGTCCATCACCCGATCGCCTTGTCCGAGTGCGGCATAACAGCAGGCGATCGCATACCACGCTTCTGCAGATTGCGGATTAATAGAGATAGAGCGCTCATAACAGGCAATCGCTTCTTCATACCGTCCTAAATTCTGGAGCAAGTCGCCGCGATCGCACCAGATCCACTCATCATTCGGTGCCAATTCTAAGGCTTTTTCCCAGGAGGCGATCGCTTCTTCAGTTTGTCCCAAACAAGCCATTGCGTGACCGCGATAAATCCAAGAATCCGGAGAATTGGGCTGAAGCTTCAACGCCTTATTAAAACTGGCGATCGCCCGCTCGTATTCCCCAATTGTCTCTAACAAAAACCCCCGATTAAACAATGCAATCGGGTCATTTTCTTCTAATTCTAATGCTTTTTCCCAACTGGCCAATGCCTCTTGATAGCGCTCTAAATCGAACAGGGCATTCCCGCGATTCGTCCAGGCTTCGTGATTGTCGGGATTAATTTCTAACGCTTTATCGTAAGAGGCGATCGCTTCGGAGGCGCGATTCAAGGAAGCCAGAGAAATCCCGCGATTAAACCAAGCAAACTCATTATTTGGCGAGAGTTCCAAGGCGCGATCGTAACTTGCCACCGAAGCTTCGTATTGCCTTGATTTTCCCAAAGCATTGCCTCGCGCCACCCAGAGCATACTCAAATTCGGTTGGCTTTTTATCGCCTCATCGTAGCAGACGATCGCCTCTTCATAACGCCCCAAATCAAACAATAAATTGCCGCGATCGTGCCACGCGGCAAAATAATCTGGTTTTAACTCTAGGGCGCGATCGAAGCTGGCCATTGCTTCATCATACGCGCCTCGTGCCACGAGCATGACGCCTTGGTTCGTCAAGGCGATATACTCCTCGGGTTCGTCTTCCACGGGTGGATAATTGGGATGAGTCATGGGGGGACTTGCCGCGATCGCAGTGTTGACGTTATCTTAACAAGCGGATGCAAGGAGACTCCTGATGGTTGGATATCCCCCTCCCGGTGGGGCATTCCCCAAAAGCAGCAGGGGAGTGGTGCGGCTTTGGGGAGACAATCGGGCAAATTTTCACCCCAGGGGCGATCGCTCAATCATAAAATAAAATTCAATTAATCCTTACATCAACGACCGAAATCGCTCGTCGGCGCGCAACCCTTCAAACTCCGGATTTTGTGCCACGATCGCCCGGTATTCATCCGGATGAATATAAATCGCTTCTTGCAAACAGGCGATCGCCCCCTCAGTTTCCCCCTGTCGGGCATAACAGCGCCCTTGTTCGTACCAAATTTCCGGATCTTGGTGGTGAATTGTCAGGGCTTTCTGAAAACTCCTCATCGCTTCATCATACCGCTGCAACTGAGTCAAAGCTATGCCCAGGGAACACCACACCCAACTGGTTAAGCGTTCGTATTCCTCTCCCCAGTGTTGCCAATCCGGCGTACACTCCAAGGCGCGATCGTAGCTGGCGATCGCTTCATCATAACGCCCCAGGTGACGCAGGGCATTGCCCCGTTGATACCACACCCAATAACTCTCGGGCCTCAACAAACTGGCTTGTTCGTAACTCGCAGCGGCTTTGGCATGGGCATCGCAATCCTGCAGGGCGATCCCGCGATCGTACCAGACGAAATAATCCTCGGGGTCGAGTTCCAAGGATCGATCGTAACTGGCGATCGCCCCTAGGGAATCTCCCAGCAAATCGAGCACTTTTCCCCGGCGATACCAGGCCCGCGCCGCGTCGGGTTTCAATTCCACGGCGCGATCGTAGCAGATGGCAGCTTCTTCATACCGGGCGGCAAAGTTTAAGGCGTCGGCGCGACGATACCAGGCCCAGAAATCATCGGGTCGAATGGCGATCGCCGTTTCATAGCTTTGCGCCGCTTCCAAGTAGCGACTGGCATCCCCCAGGGTGTTGCCCCTTTCGTACCAGGCCCAGTAATCCTCGGGGCGAATCTCTAAGGCGCGATCGTAACTGGCGATCGCTTCGTCGTAACATTGCCTTTTGAGCAAACTGCCGCCCCTTTCGTACCAGGCCCAATAGTCTTTTGGCCTACTTTGCAAGGCTTTGTCATAACTGGCAACTGCTTCTTCATATCGCCCCAATTCATCCAAAACGTTGCCAATCTGATACCAGGTCCAATAATCTTGCGGTTGATACTCTAACGCTCTGTCATAGCTGGCAAGGGCGTCTTCGTAACGACGCATATCTCGCATGGCGCTGCCGAGTTGGTACCATTCCCAGTAGCTATCCGGTCGGCATTCTAGGGGTCTTTCGTAAATCGACATCACTTGATTCATAGCTTATCTGTGGTGGTTGGAAAATCGCTTCGCTCCCTCCTAAAAATTAGGATACTGCGAGAAAACCTCACTTGGATCGGTAAAATTACTTTGATTGTCATCAAAAGATGTGAAACAAAGGGCAGAAAAAACAGTAGAATGAGCGACCAACCCAACTTACAATCCAGAACCGAACGCGACTCGATGGGAGAACGGGAAATCCCCGCCGATGCGTACTATGGCATTCAAACCCTGCGGGCAATGGAAAATTTTCCCATCAGCGGGATTAAACCCCTGCCAACCTATGTGGATGCCTGTGTGCTGATTAAAAAAGCAACGGCGATCGCCAATGCGGAACTCGGCTGCATCCCGCAAGACATTGGGGATGCGATCGTTCGCGCGGCGGATGAAATCCTCGAGGGTTCCTTACGCGACCAATTTGTGGTGGATGTTTATCAAGCTGGGGCGGGCACCTCCCATCACATGAACGTGAATGAAGTCCTGGCGAATCGCGCCCTGGAACTACTCGGAGACAAAAAAGGCAATTACCAGCGCGTCAGTCCCAACGATGCGGTAAACTACGGTCAATCCACTAATGATGTGATTCCTACAGCCATTCGGATCGGCAGTTTGCTGGCACTGCAGCGTCACCTTTATCCGGCGATGGCTGATGCGATCGCGATTTGCGATCGTAAAGCTAGTGAATTCCACGATGTGGTTAAATCTGGCAGAACCCACATGCAAGATGCAGTGCCGGTGCGTCTGGGGGAATCTTTCCGCGCTTGGGCGCAAATCCTTACCGAACATGTCATCCGCGTGGAAGCGGCGGCGAAAGAACTGACGATTCTCGGCATCGGCGGGAGTGCTACGGGGACGGGGTTAAATACTCACCCTCAGTATCGCGATCGCGTGGTGAATGTCCTCTCGGGCTTGATTCGCATTCCGTTACGACCGGCTTTACATTTGATGGCGGCGATGCAAAGCATGGGTCCGTTTGTGAATATGTCCGGCGCATTACGCAATTTGGCCCAAGATTGCGTGAAAATTTCCCACGATTTGCGTTTGATGGACTCCGGTCCGAATACGGGCCTGAAGGAAATTCAGTTACCGCCGGTTCAACCTGGATCCTCGATTATGCCCGGAAAGTACAATCCGGTGATGGCGGAGATGACTTCGATGGTCTGTTTCCAGGTGATGGGCTATGATAGCGCGATCGCTTTGGCCGCACAAGCGGGTCAGTTGGAACTGAATGTGATGATGCCCCTGATTGCTTACAATCTCATCCACAGCATTGAAATCCTGGGCAATACCATTCAAGCCCTCAGCGATCGCTGTCTCCCGGATATTACCGCCAAGCGCGATCGCTGCGAAGCATACGCCGAAAGCAGTTTGGCTCTCGTCACCGCCCTCAACCCGCACATCGGCTATCTCGACGCCGCCGCCGTTGCGAAGGAATCTCTCGAAACCGGCAAGTCCCTGCGCCAAATCGTCCTCGATCGCGGTCTGATGAATGAAGAAGAACTCTCCCGGGTTCTCGATTTGCAGAAAATGAGCGCTCGTCCAGGCACGATTTGAAAATTGAAAATTGACAATTGAGAATTGAGAATTGAGAATTTATCTTTTCTTAATTCTTAATTCTTAATTCTTAATTCTGTGAGGCGTTAGAGTGAAGGGAGCGGGTTCCGTCATCTCGGAATCCCACCTATCGTCGATAATATTAGGAGTGCAATTATGGCCCGAGGTTCATTTGCCTCAATGCAGGCTCAAAGTTCTACCGAAGTGACCTTTTATTACGAAAGCGGTCACAGCGATTCGTTTAAAATTCCCTTGCCAGCACAGCAATTCCAGCAGCAACTTCCCGAAATGTTACAGCAACCTTGGTTAATCTTTCATTTGATAGATGAAACCGTGTCGGTATGTACCGCTAAAGTGGTAAAAGTGGAAATCAAGCCCCCGGTTCCCGGCTATCAAGGGAAAGGGGTGTTTGCCAATGTTGAGCGGGTGACAACCATGCAGCGCGGCGCTGCTGGACGATTACCGGTCAATGGTTAAGGGAGTTTCCCTCCGCAAAGATTCACGGAATCGTTATTCTCTCCTGTAGGGGTATGGCATACCGCCATGCCCCTACAATTGCAAGGTACAATAACAAACTACTACTGGATTGTAAACTGTTTGGATTGGAAACTTCACTGCTATGTCTACGGTTAGTTTAATTCGTGCCGATGCTTACGAACTGCGATCGCTGCGGCACTCTTTAGAAACGCTTCTCGAGCCATTAGGGGGCATTTCGGCTTTCGTCAAACCGGGCGATCGGGTGCTGCTCAAACCCAATTTGCTCACCGGTTCGCGTCCGACCAAAGAATGCGTTACCCGCCCGGAAATCGTCTACTGCATTGCTCAAATGGTGCAAGAAGTGGGCGGAAAGCCTTTTCTGGGAGATAGTCCGGCATTTGGTAGCGCTAAAGGCGTTGCTTTCGCTAATGGTTATCAAGAATTGGTGGAAGAATTGAATCTGCCCATTGTGGAATTTCACGGCAACCGTTATGAAACGGTGGGAGATAATTTTAATCATTTGTTGCTTTCAAAAGAGGCAATCGAAGCGGATGTTTTGATTAATTTACCGAAGGTAAAATCTCACGTTCAGTTAACTATGACCCTGGGGGTGAAAAATCTGTTTGGTTGCGTACCGGGAAAAATGAAAGCCTGGTGGCATATGGAAGCGGGGAAAGATGCAAATCGGTTTGGTGAAATGCTGGTGGAAACCGCGCGATCGCTGAACCCGAATTTGACGATTGTGGATGGCATTATCGGTCACGAAGGCAACGGACCGAGTGGCGGCGAACCCCGAAATTTGGGCATTTTGGCCGCTTCTGCTGATGTGTTTGCCTGCGATCGCGCCTTGTTAGAATTGCTCGGGGTAGAACCACATTTGGTGCCCACTGCTGCAGCTTCGATGCGCTTGGGTGTATGTCCGGAATTGTCAGAAATTACCTTTCCTCACGCCCGCCCAGTGGATTTAAAAGTGGCGGATTGGAAATTACCCGAGGCTTTGGTTCCCATTGATTTTGGCATGCCTCGGGTCCTGAAATCTACTTTCCGGCATTTGTACATTCGCTTTATTAAAGAACCGATGAAAGCTTATGCAAAACGGTAAGTAGCGATCGGGTGGGTTGGTTCGCCAACCCACACTGACTCACAGCACCCCTGGAAATGATTTTAACTCCCGGCTGAGAATACTGCCCATCGGTGGGGTAAGGCGGGGCACAAATCGGTTCGCCGGCGGTTTCGCGAACATCCAGTGGCAAGATGCGATTGAAAAATTGAGAATTATTTGCAATAATTAGAAAAAGTCCCACCTTTGTCTGAGAAAACGATTGGATTTAGCAAACGGAATGCATGACTTAACGCGGTTTGGACTGAGTGACACGATCGCCTGTAGTGCGACGTTACGGCGATTGGGCAAGGATAAAACCAATATGGAAGAAGTTGCCCATGCGATCGTGGATTATCTCTATCAAAATTTAGTAGATACCGCCACTGGGGAAAAATGCTGTACCTTAGTGCGCTTTTTCAAAACCCATCCCTATCAAAAATTACCAGAGGAATTGCGCCAGTTTGTTCGGGCAAAGTTGACGGGGGAACCTTGTACGCCAATGATGAAATGTTTGACCCTCCTGGCGACGGTGGGCGAAAGACCCGCATGGAACCACCGACAGCTTTCGCAAAATTATAAAGCCATTCCCCTGCCCAATCAAGCGATCGCCGCTAAATCTCCCATGTTTTCCCAGCTTATCGCTCAGTTTGGCTTGCAGTTTGATACTGTAATCGAACCGGATCCGGAATTATTCATGCAACTGGAACAGAAAAATTATAATGTGTTTTATGTGGGAGAAGCGGTGGGCAGTCCTTACATTCCGGCGCAACGGGATTTTGTGATTCCGTTTGGCATTAAATCCGTGTTGGGATTTGGCGGGTTATTGCCCTCTTCCTGTGACCTGTTTGCGATTATTCTCTTCTCCAAACACCACATTCCTCGCGAAACTGCCAATTTATTTAAACCCCTTGCCCTCAGTGCGAAATTATCCCTGCTGCCTTTTGTGGGAGAAACGATTTTTCATCCTCCCACTGTCAGCTCTGTACTGCCCACCTGACAATTTGCACTCCCATCAACTGTGCCAAGGATTTTGACAATCGTAGGAGACTCTGCGTGAAAAATAACAGCAAAAATCAAGAAATCGAACGGCTAAAATCCCAGGTGGCGACGTTGGAACAATTGCTGGAAGTGTTTGAAGATACGGCACTAGAACAGGCGCAGAAATTGGAACGAACCCTGGAGGATTTAAAGCGGACGCAAGCTCAGTTAATTCAGAGCGAAAAAATGTCCAGTTTGGGACAATTAGTGGCGGGGGTGGCTCACGAAATTAATAACCCCATCAGTTTTATTTCGGGAAATATTCTCTACGCTAGAGAATATATGGAAGACTTGCTTTATCTGCTGCAGTTATATCAGCAGCATTATCCCGAACCGGTAGGGGAGATTCAAGCGGTGTCGGAAGAGATGAATGTGGATTTTATCCAGAAAGATTTGCTGCATTTGCTCTCTTCCATGCAAGGGGGAAGCGATCGCATTCGGAAAATTGTCTTGTCTCTGCGAAATTTTTCGCGGTTGGATGAGGCGCAGATGAAAGCGGTGGATATTCACGAGGGATTGGAAAATACCCTGTTGATTTTGCGCGATCGCCTGGAAAAAGGGCAGATTAACATTATTAAAGAATTCGGGAATGTACCGCCAGTAGCGTGTTTTGCGGGGGAATTAAATCAGGTTTTTCTCTATATCCTGACCAATGCGATCGATGCCCTAGAAGAAATCCACCGCCAAGGGGAAAGTGCAAGGAAATATGCAGCAATTCGGATTCGCACGGAATTGCGCGATCGCCAGTGGGTGACGATCGCGATCGGCGATAATGGCGTGGGTATCCCGGAAGAGGTTCAGAAACGAATATTTGACCCTTTTTTTACCACCAAACCCGTGGGAAAAGGCACCGGCATGGGATTGGCGATCGCCTATCAAGTGGTGGTGGAAAAACATCACGGTCAATTACACTGCGTTTCTGCACCGGGTGAGGGGACGGAGTTTCGGATTTCGATTCCCATTCCACCGGATAATTCCGAGTGTGAATCCGGTTTGACTCCTTAAAGTGGGGCGGAAAAAACATCGAAATTGCCTCGAAATTTCGCCAATTATTCTGGTTTTCCAATCAGCATAAATCCGGCCCAATGTCGGGGTTCGGGATAAGCTTGCATGGTATCGAGCATTGCCATTCGCAGGGATTTTGCTTTGTCTCCGTTTTGTTGGTAGTGGTGATAAAATTGCCTCATAAATTTGACGTTAGAACCGGGATGAGGCAACCATAAAGACATCACTAAACTGGGTACGCCAGCAGCAATAAAGCCACGGGATAATGCCACGATTCCATCCCCCCAAATGTGACTGCGACTGATATCGCAACCGCTCAAAACCAACAGTTTCGCGTTTAATTTCAATTTGAGGATTTCGCCGAGGGTGAGTAAGCCATTATTTTTGCCACTGGGGGCCAAGGCGATCGCGCATTGCAAAACTTCTGTATCGTCGAGAAAGGTGTGAGTGGCAAGATGAATGATGTCGGCGGTGGGCAGTTTTTCGAGTACGGCGGCTTTGGTGGCGCGATCGCCGGTTAAAGGCACCGTCTGCAGCAATTCGCCAATCGCTTTAGCTTCGGTTTCGGTCCGGGGAAGCTGTAGCAGTTGCACCGGGGGTTCGCCAAATTCTAGGCAAATTTGCGGCATTTTCGGATTGGCAACAATTAAGGAGTCGCGAGTTGCTTTATGCCCGTTTTCGCCCTGTTGTTTCTGCGGTTTTTGCTGTTTACGCAGCTTGTTCGTCCACTCTAATACTTGAATCGCTGGGGCGATCGAGAGGGTGTGTTTTTCGATCAGATACTTTCCCTGGCAATCGATTAAGGCGGCAAAAGGAACTAAAAATAAAAAGTCTTGGGGAATAATAATGACGCGATGGTGTTGTTCTTTGGGCAATAAATCCGCGATCGGTTCGATGAGCAATTGATAGAGAAACTGCAGTTGCTCGCGATAGCTCATCGAATGCGCTTCACTTTCTCCGACATTAATTAACTCGCGCACGCTGCGAACAATGGCGGAAATGGAGGTGTTTTTTTTGTGCCACAAATGTTGCAAGTCTACCTGCTGAAACGTGACTTTTCCGGCGGGCGTTACTACCCAAACGTACAAATCTGTAGCATAGGCGTAGAGATAGTTAAACCCCAGCCGAAACCGCGACATCTGATAGAATTGATTGTAGTCGTACAGCAGGGAATAACTCACCAAGGTCGCATTTTCAGCTTTGGCAATTTGTTTGATTTCATAAATACTCGGCGGATCGACCCAGGGGGGTAAGTTCACTTCTGGCGCTAAATGGGTCGCCAATAGATGCTGAAACGCTTTAGCACGCCCCTGTTCTGCCACTTCCAATGCGGTTTCGGTTCGGTGCTGAATCACCAAAACTCGTTGAAAGCCTCGATAAATATCCGGTTGCCCCTCATGCAAGAAAACATTCATTCTTTTTGCCCCTAATTCAGTATCGCTCGGTTCCCCTGAAGTTGCCGCTACCCATGCATAATGGCGCAAGTTCAATCTAGAAGAATGGCGATCGCATCTATTCTACTGGATTTCTCTTCCACAATAGAGAGGAGTTTCACCCTTCCCTCGCCTGATTTTTTACCCCGTTTTTTTTGGCGTACCCTCCTTGCCGCGATCGCGCCGATGACTCGAGTCAGTTTTGTCGCATCCCCCGAAAAGCTAGCGGTTTTTACATTTTATAACTTTTTCATTATATCAGATTTGCCGCTGCTTTTCGGGCAATTGACGCAACTTTACAAAGCGGATTCACAATCGCGACCTCCTTGGTTTTCATTGCTTGTCAAACCTCAAATTCCTTCCTCTGCTGGCTGTTTCTTAACTCAATCCCACCGCCGCGCCCTATCCCTTTAAGGCACAACTTATCTCACGAAAAACCTGGCCGCCCACAAGTATAAAACCCTCGTCCAACCCCAACCGTCAGCCCCCAGCAACCCCCCAGGGAAAAAACACTCGTCCAGGAGGCGATTTTCTCCGAAAATCCTCTACAATAAAATCAATCCATTTTGTTGCATCTCAACCCCCCTTCCAACCATGACCTTCGTTACCGCCATCGGATTGCTCGCCGGAACCTTCACCACTATTGCCTTCGTGCCCCAAGTCCTGAAAACTTGGAAATCCAAATCCACCAAAGATGTCTCCTTAGGCACATTTTTGTTATTCTGTACTGGCGTATTTCTCTGGCTGGTTTATGGCCTTTTTAACCGCGATATCCCCATCATTGCAGCGAACTTAGTGACCTTTGTTTTAGCCGCAACCATTTTATGGTTTAAGGTGAAATACAAATGAGGGGGTATGTGTCATTTGTCATTTGTCGTTGGTCGTTTGTCCAGTGACCAATGACCAATTCTTCTGCTGTTTTATTGTAATTTTTCCCATGACTGATTCTATGTTTCGCGAAGAACGCTTGCTGTTTTCCCCCGCAATTCCCGATAGCGATGCGATTGGGTTGGTGTACGCTTTTCCCAATGAATATAGCGTGGGGATTACCAGTCTTGGCTATCAAATTGTTTGGGCAACCCTTGCTTCCCGGGGGGATTTGCAAGTCAGCCGTTTGTTTACCGACGTACAGGAACCCTTACCGATCGATTTAGAATTGTGGGGATTTTCTATATCATGGGAACTGGATTATGTCAATATTTTGGGACTGTTGGAATCGATGGATATTCCCGTGCGATCGCAAAATCGTCGGGCGGGGCATCCGTTAATTTTTGGCGGGGGGCCAGTGCTGACCGCAAATCCCGAACCCTTTGCCGACTTTTTCGATATTATTTTACTCGGCGATGGGGAAAATTTGCTCGATGAATTTATCGAGGCTTACAAACAAGTCCGCCACGCCACGCGAACCGAGAAACTCCGCCATCTGGCCCAGGTGCCGGGGGTGTATGTTCCCAGTTTATATCACGTTAGCTACCAAAGTGCGGATGGGGAAATCCAATCCATCGAACCGATTGATGCCGAAATTCCCGCCACGGTGGCGAAACAAACCTATCGCGGCAATACCCTATCTGCTTCCCCGGTGGTGACGGAAAACGCCGCTTGGCCGAATATTTTCATGGTAGAAGTGGTGCGAAGCTGTCCGGAAATGTGCCGTTTTTGTTTGGCCAGTTATCTTACGTTACCGTTTAGAACGGCGAGTATGGAAGCCTCGTTAATTCCGGCGATCGCCAAAGGATTAACGGTGACCAATCGCATCGGATTGCTGGGCGCTTCGGTGACGCAACATCCGGAATTTAGCGAGTTATTAGACTATTTGACGCAATCAAAATTTGATGATTTGCGCTTGAGCATTGCTTCAGTGCGAACCAATACCGTGACCGAACAACTGGCAAGAACTCTGGCAAATCGGGGGACGAAATCCCTCACCATCGCCGTGGAAAGCGGTTCGGAAAAAGTTCGCCAAATCGTTAACAAAAAATTGGCAACCGATGACATTATGCAAGCCGCCGTGAATGCCAAAGCGGGTGGATTATCCGGCTTAAAACTCTACGGGATGGCGGGAGTTCCCGGAGAAACCGCAGATGATTTACAAGCGACAGTGGAAATGATGCGATCGCTGAAAAAAGCCGCCCCCGGTTTGCGCCTCACCCTGGGATGCAGTACCTTCGTCCCCAAGGCCCACACCCCATTTCAGTGGTTTGGTGTCAACCCACAAGCGGACAAACGCCTGAAAAAACTCAAGAAAGAATTGGGGAAAAGCGGCATTGATTTTCGCCCGGAAAGTTATAACTGGTCCGTGATTCAAGCCCTGATTTCTCGGGGCGATCGCCGCTTGTCCCATCTGCTCGAATTAGTGCGTCATTATGGTGAAACCCTCGGCAGTTATCGCCGCGCTTTCAAGCAACTGCGCGGACAACTTCCCGACCTAGATTTCTATGTCTATAATAATTGGTCGCCAGAGCAAATTCTTCCCTGGCAACACATCCAAGGTCCCTTACCCGTTTCTACCCTTAAAAAACATCTCGCTGAGGCCACCAGTTATTTTAATTCCGCCGAGAAAATAAGTTAAAATACTACCTAAATTGCCCATCGGGACAAAAAACATTAAGGAATGTTAAAAACCAGATGCCATTCCAAATTTTCGGTGTTAGAACAGTGGGGTAGAACTCTCGATGGGTTTAACCCTTCTTGATTCCCATGACCCGAAACAAAAATTCCTGGAAAATCGCCCTCATGGGCGCTGGTGCCTCCTTATTGTTTGCTCCGGCTGTGGGTGCAGTTGTGGAGACAAACTCGGCGCGGCAACCCTCCCCTGAAACCCACCGCCAAATGCCCCTAGAACTGGCGCAACAACAGTATTGCCCCGATCGCGCCGGCGGAATGCCGATGGTAGACTTCTTCGAAACTGACAACTTTTGGATCTATATCTGTGAAGGCGATGGCCTCTATTATCATGGGGTCGAAAAAGGCCCAAATGGTGGCTATATCACCATCCCCGCTTATGTGGAAGAAGGCACCGGCTATGTGGCAGAAAATGGCATATACACCTACATTGTTAACGGGGCCAGCCTCAGCATTTATGAAGGGAATACCCTGCTGCAAGAAGATTGGGTGTATTAAGCACTAAGCGAATTCTGGTTATGCTGAAATAAAATAGCGGCGATCGCGCAATTTTACCGCTGCATCTACTTTGGCGATCGCCGCTTATTTTTGCAACCTTTATGCGGGGGATTGAAATCGCACCTCGCCAAACGAAGTCCGCCGACGCGGACTAATTTTTTTACAGCTATTATTTTATCGAATAAGTTATCATATCCCCCAGTAAATCTCATCTGCTCCATTCATGCAAAATACCGCCGAATATTGCTGCGCCTACTGCGGCGAACCCAATGTTACCTTTATTGACCTCAGCGCCGGAACTCAGCAATCCTATGTCGAAGATTGCCAAGTCTGCTGTCAGCCTAATCTGTTATTTATTTACCTAGACGAAGATACCCTAGACATCCAAATCCACAGCGAACCCGAAAGTTAATTTAAGTGGGTTTTCTCCATCCAGACGACAATTACTCAGAGCAAACCGATGCAAATTCTTCCGGTGCAATTCATTCACCAAACATGATTTAATCGATAAAGACCCGCAAACGAGATGAAAATCAATTTCGCCCATGCTGCACTTTAAATACACCAGTCTCATCGATGCCCCAGTGGAAGTGGTCTGGAACTTTCACGAAAGAGAGGATATTTTGCAATTGCTCACCCCACCCTGGCAACCGGTGCGCGCGATCCGTCGCGAAGGCGGGTTAGACGTGGGTGCCATTTCCGAATTTCAGATTTTTTTAGGACCGTTCCCGGTGAAATGGGTGGCGCGTCACACCGCCTGCGAAAAAAACCGCTTATTTATCGACGTACAAGACAGCGGACCGATGGAACAGTGGACGCATCGCCATGAATTTATCCCCGAAAATGGCAAAACCCGCCTGATCGATGCGATCGACTATGCCATTCCCGGGGGGTGGATGGTGGAAACCCTCATCGGGTGGTTTGTAGACGCACGCCTGCGAGATATGTTTCGCTATCGCCACGAAGTGACGCAACGAGAATGCGCCCGTTTGTAACGGTTAAAATTTATATTTTTGCCGCTTTATTTGCCTTTATCGGAATAGCGATCGCAAATTCCGTTCCTTGTCCCAAAGTGGAGAAACACTCTAAAGTACCGCCATGTTTCTCCACAATAATCTGATAGCTAATCGATAACCCCAGTCCGGTTCCTTTCCCCACCGCTTTGGTGGTAAAGAAGGGGTCAAACAAGCGATTTTTGACCGTTTCCGTCATTCCCGGTCCATTGTCTGCAATCCGAATTTCTACCGAATGCTCGTCGATGACTTCGGTTTTAATGAGAATTGTTTTTTGTCCTTGGTCATTGGTCATTTGTCCTTGGTCATTGGTCATTTGTCCTCGGTCGTTTGAACTTGTTAGTGATGAGGAATGACCAGTGACGAATGACTCTACTGCATCGATCGCATTTGCAATGATATTCATAAAGACCTGATTGAGTTGGCCGGCATAACATTCTACCGGGGGCAAATTACCGAAGTTTTTGATAATTTGAATGTCTCCCAGGCGGTGGTGTAAAATGAGTAAAGTATTGTCGATGCCTTCGTGAATATCCACGGGTTTCATCTGCGCTTCGTCGAGGCGGGAGAAATTTCGCAAGGACAACACGATTTGCCGAATTCGTTCCGACCCCATTTTCATGGAAGCGAGGACGCGGGGAAAATCTTCCAGGGTAAATTCTAAGTCCATGTCTTCGATTTCCGCTTGGATTTCCGGAACCGGATCGGGGTAATGCTGTTGATAAAGTTGGAAAATCGATAACAGTTCTTCTAAATAGTTGGTGGCATGAATTAAGTTCCCGTGAATGAAGGTAACGGGATTATTGATTTCATGGGCAACTCCCGCCACCATTTGTCCGAGACTGGACATTTTTTCCGTTTGGATCAGTTGTGCTTGAGTTTGCTGGAGTTGGTGTAGCGCTTCTTGGAGTTGCTGCGCTTGCGATCGCGCGCGATGGGCGGAGGCGCGAGATTCGGCGTAGAGTTCCGCTTGGTCGATCGCGATCGCCAGTCGTTCCGTCACCGACTGCATCAGCGCCACCTCACTTTCATTCCACTGTCGCACTTCGGTACAATTAACGCAACTGAGCGCCCCCACCTCTCCCGATCGCGTTTGCAGGGGAAAACACAGCAGGGATTTCAACCCGATTGTCGCCGCAATTTGCTGTAATTTCAGCTCTTCTAGCGCCTTCACATCATCGATGCGAACGCTTTGCAGTTGCAGGCATTGTTGTGACCACAGTTCGCTGCGATTGAGAATCTCTTCAAACCGGGTAATATCCGTATCTCCCGCTTCTTTTACCGACTCCCAAATCTGCACAGCGGCACCCCTTGACCCCGCTGCATTTCCCTGGGGACGATACCAGCTAAAGTAACACAGATCGATTTGCAACAACTCGCGAATTTCCGCCACCGCCGTTTCCAGAATCCGATCGAGATCCAAAGACTGGCGAATCTGTTCCGTGAGTTGGTTGAGGAGTGCTTCGCGCAGTGCTTTTTCTTGCAATCGTTCCTCCGATCGCCGCAACGCCGCCTCGGCAAGTTTGCGCTTGGTGATATCTTCCACCGTGCCTTCATAGTATAGCACATTTCCCTGGGCATCGCGCACGATGCGAGCATTTTCAGCTACCCAGATAATTCGGCCATCTTTGCGGTAGACTTGCGACTCAAATTCAGAAATCCGATCCGATCGCGCGATCGCCGTCATAAATTCCCCCCGACGATTGGGATCCACATACAGTTCTCGATCGATACTGGCGATCGCGGCGATGAGTTCCTCTGGGGACTCGTACCCGTATATCCGCGCCAGGGCGGGATTCGCGCCGATATACTTGCCCTCTGGGGTACTCTGAAAAATCCCCATAATTGCATTTTCAAAAATGCTGCGATATTTTGCTGACGCTTCCCGTAGCGCCGCTTCTGCTAACTCCCGGGAGGCAATTTCTCCTTGGAGGCGATCCACCACTTGTCGTAATTGCGCGGTTCGTTCCTCCACCCGCGATTCTAACGCTTCTTTCGCCTGTTTGAGCGCCTCTCGATCGCGCTGGCGATCGGTCACATCCTGCACCAAAGACGCCACCCCAATCGTGTTCCCTTCCGGATCGATTAATGGCGTATTATACCACTCGCAAATAATACTCTTTCCGGATTTTGTAAAATTCTCATTCGTACTGCGCTTCCCTCCCTTTTGCTTCAATAAATCTGTCCAAACGCGGTTTACATGCTCTCGGGCACTTTCTGGCACCAATAATCCTGCCGCATGACGTCCGAGCGCTTCGCTTTTGCTATAGCCAAAAATTTTTTCCGCCGCCGGATTCCAGGCGATCGCTTCAAAATTAAAATTCCATTCAATGACTCCCAACGGAGTTTGCTGCACGTGCAGCGCTAATTTTTGTTCCGATTTTCGCAGGGCTTCTTCAGCCGTTTTTCGTTCGGTAATATCGAGCAATATTCCATCCCAAATCATATCCCCATTGCCTTGTTTCTCCGGTTGCGACCACCCTTCAAACCATTTCACCTCCCCCGAAGGCAAAACAAATCGACCCTGCCAATGCCAAGGTTGTAGGGTTGACGCAGACACCGCCACCGATTCCTCGAAGGTATTATAATCATCGGGATGTATCATCTGGGTTAGAATTGCGGCATTGTGTTTGAGATCCTCCGGGTCGAGTTTAAAGAATTGACGACACCTCGGACTGATATAAGGAAAATAGGAAGTGCCATCGGGGCGCAACCCAAATTGATAAATCATTCCCGGCACATTCGCCGCCAATTTTTGCAACCGATCCTCGCTTTGCAGAAGTTTCGCCTCGGTTTGTTTCCGTCGGGTGATATCAAATTGAATGGAAATGTATTTGACAATGATTCCGCCAGGATTCACAATCGGCGTGATTGTCGTGTCCACCCAATACCGCGAGCCATCTTTGCGTTGGTTTTGAATTTCTCCGCGCCACAGCTGTCCTTGACGCAGGATTTCCCACATTTGATGGAAAAACTCCGGGGGGTGACATTCCGAACCCACCACTCGATGAGTTTGGCCCAAAAGTTCCTCCAAATCGTACCCGGAAATTTGCAAAAACTTGTCATTCACCGCCAGCAGTCGTCCTTCGCTGTCAGTTTCGCTGACAATCGCTGCGTTATCTAGGGCTTGCTTCCAATGGGTTAATGTTTCTTGACATTGCTGCAAATCTAGCGGACAGTTCATCATCGGATCCCCCTTTCCGTGTAATTAGCTTTAGTTCCACGATCGCGCGGTTGTACTTCTTACAGCATAGTCTTCCATGTTTGTCCCGGCGAAACCGTGAACTCCCTGATTTCTGTCACCCAACGCAGACAAAAGGCGACGAAAGCCGCGATCGGCGCGACTCAAGTGGATTTTCTATCCCGAATCTCTCAGAACCATCCCCGGACTTCTTTTACATCTAATTTTCATAGCTTTTTATGAGTCTAACTCTTCGAGGGATTAAATGCAGATAATTATTCATCCATTTGCCCCTCGTTCCCAGCATGAGCTGTTCCCCTCTGCCTTGGATATTCAAATCATTTCATTTTGCCCGATTTTATTGCTTGTTTTCAATATTTTGCACAGGTTTATAGAGAAATTTTAATTGGTTAAAATAAAACGGGGTGGGCAATGCCCACCCTACAGTTTAACGGTAAAATTTTGCATAAATCAGCCGCATCCCGAAGGAGCGACGAGAAGCAAATAAATTTTTTATTCTGCAGCACGTTCGCTCATCGAGTCTTCGCGCAGTTCTTCGTGCTGTCGCTTTTGAGCAATTGATTCTCTGGCTTTTTCTTCAGTCCCATTCGCCGGGGGATTTTCTACTTCTTGCGCGGCACGATGGGACATGGATTCTTGTCGCAAATCTGTTTGTTGTCGTTCTTCTGTGTTTAATTTGCGGGCATCTTGCTGGGTAGTCATGGAAAGTTGCTCCGATTGCTGCATTCGTTCTATCTCGAGATTAGCCGATCGCGATTTGCCCAGACATCTAGCAAAAGTTAGAGTTTTGGCTTTGTTGTTGTGACCTTCACTGGCGATCGCACTCAATGAGTTTGGGAATGGAGACGGGAGGGCGGCGATCGCGACGTTGGCTTAAAATGCGGTGGGGGCGGGGGAGGGTCTCCATTCCAGATTTCCGGGAAGGTCTCAGAAACGTAGCAAATCTTTACAAAATCGTTACAATTCTACCCATGCCGAGAGAGATTTTTAGTTTATGCTAGGAACAAAATAATTGGTGTCAATCCTTGGGGTGTACTACAAGCTGTTCGCAAAGCTTAAACCCAACAAATAGACGCACGCAGAAACTATGAGCAAATTGTTTTGGGTTGCCCTCAGAATGAGTGCAGCTCTTGTAGTCGCTACCTTGTGGGGGGAAACGGCTACCCTCGCGGTGCAGGGGAATCGGGATGCAACCGCTGTAGATGCTGTGGCTTCCCCCGGATCTGTCGCCTCCTCCATACAGCCTGCCGATTTTTTAACTCCAGAACTCACAGAGTCGCCCCAGTTCTATGCGGATTTAACTCGCGAAACCGAGGGATGGTTTTCCAGAACCGAAGGCGATCGCTCAGATCCCAAACCAACGGGAGAAGGGGTTTCCCAGTCCACAAGCGCAGAAGGAACCAATCCCTTAGCGGACATTACCTCGGTGTCTCAACTCTCCGACGTCCAGCCAACGGATTGGGCATTTCAAGCATTGCAGTCTTTGGTGGAGCGCTACGGGGCGATCGCCGGCTATCCCGATGGCACCTTCCGAGGCGATCGCGCCCTAACTCGCTATGAATTTGCCGTGGGGCTAAATGCGGCATTAGGGCGCATCGAGCAACTGCTGCAGCGCGATCGCGATCGGATTACCGCAGAAGACTGGCGGGCGATCGAGCGCTTGCAAACCGACTTTGCCACCGAACTGGCGCAAGTGCGACAGCGCCTCGATAATTTAGAAGCGCGCACTGCCTTGATTGCGGGCAATCAATTCTCCACCATCACCAAACTCAACGGCGTCGTCACCTTTAACCTAGCAACTGCAGGCACCCAAGGCGATGTGAGAGTTAACCGCATCGACCCCAACGACGTTTTCAGTGCCGCCGCCCGGGGCGCAAATGGGGAGCCGATCGTCACCAAAGTGAAAGACGACCCCCAAACCACCTTTTCCCAAGTCACCCTCTTGTTTCTCACCACATCCTTTACCGGTGAAGACAGTCTGATCGCCACCTTGGCGGCGGGAAATGGCAACTCCCCCGCCAACAACTATACCTCAGCCGGCTTGTTTAACACCTTTGGCGTTTCCACCTTAGACTTTACCCCCAGCGCCAACCCGAACGAGCTGGTTATCGTGGAAGCCTTTTATAGCTTTCCCGTGACCTCCTCCGTACAACTCGCCGTCGGACCGCAGTTCTTTTGGTCGCGCTATTTCGATACTAACGCCTTTACCTCCTCCATCGGCAAGGGAGCCAGTGGTTTCAACACCTTTGGCAGCCCCCTGGTAAATGACTTGACACGAGGTTCCGGTGCGGTTCTCACTTGGGGGATGAGCGAACAGTTCGATCTGCGCCTGGGTTACGTGGGCGGACTGGATTCCGCCAATCCCACCGTGGGATTATTTGATGGCAACCGTGCCTTTACCGCGCAGTTAACCTATTCTCCCACGCCCAATCTCAATGTGCGATTGCTCTACGATCGCTCCGCGATCGCCCCAGTGGACGGCCAAATTAAAACCCGCCCCCTGCTTGGCGTCGCCGATGATGGCTTCGGTGGTTCCTTGGAAGATGCCACCGCCGATGCCTTTGGCATTAACTTCGATTGGCTCATCGCCCCCAAATTCGGGGTATTCGGACGCTATACCTACGCTACCACTCACTTAACCCCGGAAACCGACAGCATTTCCGGCGGGGATGTCACCGCACAATCCCTGCAACTGGGAGTGGCATTTCCCGACTTGGGAAAACAAGGTGCCTTGGCAACTCTCACCTATGTCGTTCCCTTTGACCTGTTGGACGGTGAGGAATTCCTGGTGTCTGGCGGGGGTGATGGCGGTACCCAATACGAGTTTGAAGCCGCCTATTATTTCCCGCTGAGCGATCGCATTGCCATTATTCCCTCCCTTTACGCGATCGGCAATCCTAACAACTTCGACGCCAACCCCACCATCTACACCGGCACCGTAAACACCCAATTTACCTTCTAGGTCCGATTCGGCCAACCACCAGCATGGGGGCGGTTTTTTTAGCAGCTCAATTGGTGCCAACTGCTAACAGCAAACCCGCCCCCGCCTTATCCCTTTTCTCAGAATTAACGCCATTTGAGTTTCCCACCCGGCACCGGATTACCCGCCAGCGCCTCCGGTTCAATTTTCGGAGGATGGGAATCCAATTCCGCTCTAATTTTATCGCCTCAAACTTGCCGATTTTTAAGCTTTTGTGGTATGCTGTACGTATATACTGAAATCTTTAGCAAAACGAGGGTTGCAAACCACGCCAACCTGTGGCGTTGGTAGGGGGCGGGGCAATCCTGAAAAAATTCAGTAATTGCAAGATTAAGCCGATGGAGTCGGTACAATAATCGCCAACAGCAGGGAGGAAAGGCAAACATGAAACTGACAACTTTAGGAATCACTGCATTGTTAACCGCCACACTGGGATTGAGTACAGCCGCGATCGCCGAAAATCCCACCCCGGTTCAACAGTTGCTCGAAACCCGAGAAGGCCCCGGCTTTAATTTAACCAATACCGACCTCAGCGGTAGGGACTTGGCAAATGCCGATCTGCGGGGAGCCAACTTCAGCGGTGCCAACCTCAGCGGTGCTAACCTCAGCGGTGCCAACCTCCAGGGAGCTAACTTAAGTGGAGCCACTCTCAGCGGTGCCGATTTGAGCGGTGCGGATCTCTCCGTGGCTAACTTAGTGGATGCTAAGGTGAATGAGGCCATTTTCAAAGATGCAAATTTGACGGCGGCTAACCTCGGCGGCGCTCAATTGGTGAATGCCAATTTGCGCGATGCCAATTTGTTTCGCGCCAATCTCAACGCCGCTAACCTCAGAGGTGCGAATTTATTAGGTGCGAATTTTAATGCAGCCAATCTGTTTGGCGCGAATTTGCTGGGGGTTAGAGGGGGGAACTTCACTAATGCGATCGGCTATTCGCGTTAAATTCAAGACAGCGGATTAAATTTTCACCAATGAAATTTAGTTGCGATTTAAACCCTTGGCGATTTGCTAAGGGTTTTTTAAATAAAATGTTACCCTGGGGATGAGAAAGCGAAAGTTGGAGGAATGTAATTGGGGTAGGTTTTTCCGCTGTAGCGAAAAATGTATGGCTATCGCAAAGTGACAGAAAAGAGGCGATCGCGATGTTAGCATTCGCCTTCCCTCGGGAAAGCTAAACAACAAGTTAACCGATGGGGGGGAACATCAATGAAATTCAGCACAGTAGTGGCTTTAGTTTTACCGATCGCGATCGGGTTTGGGAGTCCAGCCACAGCCGAAAATTCGGCAGACCTGCGACGGTTACTCGAAACCAAACAATGTCAGGGGTGCGATCTCCGGGGTGCTAACCTACAAGGTGCTGACTTAAGTGAAGCCAATTTACAAAGTGCCGATTTAAGTGAGGCCATCTTGACCGGGGCGAACCTGTTTCGGGCAAACTTGTCCGATACCAAGCTGGTGAATGCCCATCTGCGCGATGCCAATCTGTTCGAGGCCAATCTATGGAAAGCAAACTTAAGTAATGTGAGGCTAGACAATGCCAACTTGAGCTTTAGCGAGTTGTGCGAAGCTGACTTGACCGGGGCAAATCTCACTGGAGCCAATCTGGGCATGGCAGACTTGCGGGAGGCCAACTTCAGCCAGAGTAACTTAAGCATGGCAAATCTGGCCGGTGCGAATCTCAACGGGGTGCAGTTGGATGAGGCAAATCTGGCCGGTGCGAATCTGAATGGAGCGATCGTGGATGACGGGAGTGCGATCGAGGCAACGGTGATGGAATGGACCGATCCGGCGCGATCGCTGTTGAGATAAAGTCGCGATCGCGCGCGGGCGATTGAAATCGCCCCTGTGCCAGCCGTAGCATAGCCCGGTCGCGCCAGCGCTATAGTCCCCATGACAAAGACTAATTCTTCTTGATTGCTAGTCCTCCAGAGGCGATATAAACAGTTCGGGCAAGCGTAGCCCCCGGCTACGCTTGCCCGCTCAAATCTGCCGGATAGTTACAGTTATATAACATCTGCCGTTCCGCATCTCCCAGGGGAATGCGATAGTGAGACACTCCATCCAGCCAACTTTGGAACGATCGCCCCCCTGCCGCAATAAACCCTTCTAACTGGGGCAAGACCGCAGGGCGATAGAAGCCACACAGGGGTTCCCAACCCGCCTGAGAACGAGCCACCGCAACCCCACAATCCGGGGGATGGGTTGGCAACTCCTGCAGCCAACCCCCTAAAATCTCCCCATCCAAACGCGGTAAATCGCATCCCAACAGCCAAATCCAGTCAATCTCGGTATTCTGACAATCCTGCAACACCTGTTGCAATGCCACTAACGGACCTGCCCCCGGTTGTCGATCGCTCAACCACTCACAGGTAGAGGGCAAAATGTCTGCATAGCGATCGGGCCTAGGCGTCATCACCATCACCTCATCCACCAGACTCGCTGCCACATCATATACCCGTCGTAACAGGGGAACCCCATCCCACAGGAGTAACGATTTATCTTCCCCCATGCGGAGACTTTGACCCCCGGCGAGAATCGCCGCTTTCACGTTAACTGAGTTCATCTTGCAATTCCCGTACTTTCTCCATCAGTTGCCCCTGCAGGAGCATCTCTTCCCCAAGCTTCAACCCTGCCTCCAAACTGGAGCATACCCCACAGCGCCACAGATAAAAGCCCAGATTCCAAATAGCGGCAGGAGTGAGAGGGGTATTTTCCCCCGCTAACGTGCCGCGCAAATCTTCCAGATATGCCGCAACCGATTCCAACGCGACATCTTTGCCACCGAGATCGTACTCCCGGGGGTGAAGGTGTAACCGCTGCCAACTGGGGGATTTACAGCTTGCACCGGGTTTTCCCAATTGTCCGATAATGGCGGGGCGAGTGCGGGGCAAGTCGCAACTCCCTTCTAATCCTTTCACGGTGGTAAAACAGGTTTGCTGCCGCAAACTGAGAGCCGTTTGAAAGAGTCCCTCTGTGGGGGGATGGACGAAACCACAGACCAGATGGGTGTCGCCGGCGTAGGGATTCCACATCAGTTCCATCGTGGCAACCGGGGGACGTTTGCCCAGTTGATCGCGATAGGGAACTAAGGATTCGGCGGCACCGAACCAGTGGGGTTGGTAGTAGAAGCTTAACCCGTGGCGGGCTAAGGTTTCCGCGAGCCGATCGCGCGATAAGACAGTCCAATCTAGCCCTAAACCTCGCCAAACCTCGATGAAGGGCATGCCATATTTCGTCGGCATTCGGTCGCTGCCATGACAGAGGGTGGGAACCCCCTGCACTGCTAACCCGAGGGCAGAGATTGCCGTGACGGGAGCTGTGCGCGATCGCCCATCGTAGGGACAGCCTAACACCGTAACCGGGCGATCGATGGCGGGGAGTTTCTGCGCAAAGCGATCGCAAGCATCCAAAAATCCCGCCAACTCTTCTCCTTGAGGGCGTTGAATGCGATGGGCAATCAAAAAAGCTCCGATCTGCGCGGGGGTTGCTTCTCCACTCAGCATCATCGCCATTGCCGAAGCGGCTTCCTCCCGGCTAAGATTCTTTCCGGTATGAGATCCGCTGCCGACTTTTTGAATAAAGGGGCGAAAGTTGTAGCTCATCGTTATGCCATTGAAAGGGCGATTGTTCGAACCACCTGTGGCTCTGATTCTGGTCTGCTAACTGCTGGGAACTGACTCAACCCCAATGCGGTTTCCAACCCCTGCACCGGGCGGCTGACAGTGGACTGCGTTACCTGACACAAACGGGCCGCTTTCTGAAAACTTCCCATCTGCGCAACGGTTAAAAATGCCTGCAATTGCTCTAATCGCATTCGGCTCTTGGGTCTTTATGTGAACCTTTTTACTCTACAGAAGAAACAACCGCCGAAAAAGTAAGCATTGATACGGCACCACACTCCAGCCGGGGAGAAAGGGCGCAGGGGTATGGACTCACAATAGCCCGAACTCTTGCACGGCGGGATAGAAATTCCGGTTTTCGTGACTGGGGCGACTGAGTTTGAGAAGGGCGAAGCGCTGCAAGGGAGTCAGGGTGGCCCATTGCCGATCGCCGATCGCGATATCGAGCGATCGCGCCTTCTCCCGGACCGTATCCGGAACCGTCTCCCTCAGCCAGGGAGGATTGGAATCCACGGCTAAATCTTTCGGCGTCTCCCCGCTGCGATCGCGCACCAGGCGACGCAACAGATCGCGATAGTGGGCAATTTGCGCTGCAGTTTCGCAGGGGGTCTCCACCAGCATCTCTCGTTGCGCCGTTTCCAACTCATGCCAGTGGTGCAGTTTCAACTTCACGCCACAGGTATCGAGTTTGTAGCGCACCTGCATCGGGATGCAGCGCAACGACTCCACAAAATCGGCTTCAAACTGAAAAAATTTTAGGTCGGTTTGCATGAGTGCTCCGTTAATTCTGTCAATTTTATTACATTTTTTTGCGAAACAGGGAATTTAAGGGCGATCGCCCCTAAAATAAAAGGCACCACAGGTTACTTGCCTACCATTCGCCGTTCACCATGCCCTTATTTCTATGAATGCCGATCGCGATCGATTTAGCCGCCACCGTGATGAGACCAAGCAACCGCCGATTCGGGAGAACATCCATGAAATTATCGTTAGTGTCCTCATCGCCTCATTACTCGTAGGATCCATTCCCATCTTTCAATTAAAAGCCCTGTCCAACTATCCCCAGCGCCACTGGGAGATTCCCAGCGAAGCCACCCTCTGGACTCCCACCCGGAATCCGAGTCCTAAACCGAACATTCGATAGGGGGTGGGGGGGCAATGCCCACCCTACAACTAATCCTGCCCCGGCGGTATTTCAATCCCCCGCTTGGATGAGTTCGTGCAGGGAAATCGGCGGGGGTGCCGAGGAATCCTCAGCAGCGATTTGCAGACCTGACAACTCCACGGTAAGGGGCATTAACCGCACCGCACAGGCTTTTAACTCCGGTTGCAGAGAATCGGGACAGACTTCTGGGTGAGTGAGAGCATTGGCTTCGGCATTGTCTGCCCAGAGGAAGCCCCAGTGCATGGGAACAAACAGCGTTCCTGGGGAAATGGCTTTCGTCACCCGGGCTTTGAACTTTCCTTGTCCCCGACGGGAGAGCAACCGCACCCACATTCCATCTACAATGTCTAATTTTTTGGCATCCCGGGGATGAACCTCAACAAAGGGGTGGGGATGTTTTTTGGTGATTTTAGAAATATGGCCGGTGCGCGTTTGGGTATGCCAATGTTCGTAGACCCGCCCGGTTGTGAGAACAAAGGGATAGTCCGGGTTCGGGGGTTCTGCTAAGCCTCGGGCATGGGCGTGACCGAACCGCGCCCGTCCATCTGGAGTAGGGAAGCGGAAATCTTCATAGAGTCGCTTGCTGTAGCGGGTTTCGGGGTCAAATTCGACCCCTGCCGGTTGGGGCCACTGGATGGGTTCTCGTTGCAGGAGGTCGTAAGTGACCCCACTCATATCACACACTCGGCCTTTTGTCAAGGAGACAAACTCCTGGTGGACTTGGTGAGAATCGCGGAAGGGAAATTGTCGCTCGAATCCCAGTCGTCGTCCGACTTCGGCGAAGATTTCCCAATCCGGGCGGGCCTCACCGGGGGCATCGCGGAACTTGGGACAGAGCGTCACCATGCGTTCCGAGTTGGTCATGGTGCCGGTTTTTTCTCCCCATTGGGCTGCCGGGAGCAAGACATGGGCATATTCGGCGGTTTCCGTAGGGTAGTAGGCATCTTGATACAGGGTAAAGGGCGATCGCCGCAATGCCGCCTTGGTACGTTCGATATCCGGCATACTCACCGCCGGATTGGTTGCCGCCACCCAGAGGAACTGCACCCTATCTGCTTCGAGTCCTAACATCATATCCCACGCCGCCAACCCCGGGGTAGAGTCGATTTGCCCTTCCGGAAGTCCCCAGTGACGTTCTACTGCGGCGCGATGTTCGGGATTGGCGACCACCCGATATCCGGGGAGTAAATGTGCCAGACCCCCGGCTTCCCGACCCCCCATCGCGTTGGGTTGGCCGGTGAGAGAAAACGGACCTGCGCCGGGTTTGCCGATCGCCCCGGTCATTAGATGCAGATTAATCAGCGATCGCACCTTCGCCGTCCCCTCAGAAGACTGATTCAGCCCCATCGACCACATCGACAGCACCCGCTCATTTTCCGCCCAATAGCGCGCCGCCTGTTCCAACTCCTCCAGAGAAATCCCACACTGACGGGCCACCAGTTCCGGGGGATACTTGTCCAGCACTTGGGTATATTTGGCAAAGCCGCGAGTACAATCCTCGATAAACAAAGAATCGATCGCTTGCCAGCGCAATAGCAAGTGCCCAATGCCATGCAGTAACTCGATATCGGTGCCCGGACGAATGGCGAGATGCAAATCCGCCGCTTTGGCGGTGGGAGTTGCTCGCGGATCGACCACCACTAATTTTACCTGGCGGTTTTTCTTGCGATACTCCCGCAGTCGGTTAAAGGCGATCGGGTGACATTCCGCCGCGTTGGTGCCAATCAGGAAGGCGCACTGGGTTTTCTCCAAATCGTCATAACAACAGGGAGGCCCATCGGATCCGAAACTTTGGATATACCCTGCCACCGCTGAAGACATACAGAGGCGGGAGTTAGCATCAAAATTATTCGTGCCCAGACAGCCTTTCATTAGTTTTTGGGCTACATAGTAGTCCTCGGTTTGGAACTGTCCCGACCCATACATACAAATGGTATGGCTGCCATAGGCGGCGCGAACCGCCCGGATGCGGTTGACGATGCGATCGAGTGCCTCATCCCAACTGACGCGGCGGAAAGGCTCATCCAGGGAGTTCCGCATCAGGGGATATTTGAGGCGGTTTTTGTCCAAAGATTCGGCAACGGTTGCGCCTTTAATACAGACACGACCTCGACTCGAGGGATGTTGGCGATCGCCCCGAACTCGCCAAGTTGGGGTGCCCGCCTCATCGCGGTTCGTCGCTTTTCCAGGCAGTGCCGGCGGTTGCACTTCCAATCCGCAACCCACACCGCAATAGGGACAGAGGGTTTTTGTAGGGGCTGTGGTCATCGTCAGTCTCCAGTCAAAAAGTCAAATGTGAGAAAGTGGCACAAGGCGAATTCACTCAGAACCGATTTCATTCACCAAGGTGGGGATATGGGCCGTCTCCTCCATGTCTTCCCCCTCGTGGAAATCGGCAAAAGAGCCTTGGGGTTCTTTCAGGAAGAAAGCACAGAGGAACGCCACCACCATCGAGCAAAGTCCCAAGGTTTGGAAGAAAATCTGATTTCCCATCGCACCTTCGGGCAGCAGGCTGAATAGGGTGAGATACGCCACCGCACCTACATTGCCATACGCGCCCACATTGCCCGCAATCTGTCCGGTAACGCGACGTTTGACCAGGGGAACAATGGCATAGGTTGACCCTTCCCCAGCTTGCACGAAGAAAGAACAAGCCATCGTCAGCAGAATAGCCGCCGGCAGAAACCAAGTATCAGAGACTCGGCTCATAAACAAGTAGCCAATGCTCATGGTTCCCGTTAACACCGTCATCGTCCATTTCCGGCTGCCCAGAGAGTCGGAGATTAAGCCACCACCGGGACGAGACATCAGGTTCATAAAGGCATAACTGGCAGCAATCATCCCCGCCTGTGCTGGGTTTAAGCGAAAGGTGGTTTCAAAGAAAGCGGGTAACATGGACACCACCGCCAACTCAGAGCCAAAGTTAACCACATAGGTGAGTTCTAAAATGGCAACTTGATTGAATTTGTAGCGGTCTTCCGGGGGATAGCGTTTTTCGCCCCGCAGCAGTTTGGCGTTCGTTTGCCAGCAGCCGTAGGTTTGGAAGAGATACAGTCCCACCAAAGCAGTCCACACCAGGAATAATGCGGGGCGATCGAGGAATCCCACTTGATGTAAGCGCCATGCCAGCAGTCCCAGAATGCCCACCAGGGGAACGTTCATCAGCATCAAGAAGAAGAAATCTTTGCGGCTGGTAACTTCTAAACCACTGGCGCGATTCGGGCGGCGATATTCTTTGCCTGGAGGCGTATCTTCCACGTTAAAGAAGTAAATTATACCATAGACAGCCGCCGCTACCCCAGTCAGAGCAATGGCTAACCGCCAGTTGGCTGCGCCTCCGGCGAGGAACGATAAGCCTAGGGCAACGGAGGGCAGGGTAAAAGCTGCCGCCGCCGAACCAAAGTTGCCCCAACCGCCATAAATGCCTTCTGCTAAGCCAATTTCTTTGGGGGGGAACCACTCGGCTACCATGCGAATGCCAATCACAAACCCTGCCCCCACAATGCTGAGCATCAAACGACTCACAACCAGGGTGTTGAAGTCTTGGGCGATCGCAAACAAACCACAGGGAATAGCCGCATAGACTAATAGGATGGAGTAAGTTAAACGCGGTCCGAAGCGATCGAGTAACATGCCAATCAGAATCCGCGCGGGAACCGTAAGCGCCACGTTACAGATGCCCAGGGTGCGGATTTGCTCCACACTTAACCCCAGATCCTCGCGAATGATGGTGGCTAGAGGAGCAAAGTTAAACCAGACCACAAAGGAGAGGAAAAACGCGAACCAAGAGAGATGTAGAATGCGGTAACGACCGCGTAGAGAAAGAAGTTGGGTTAACATAGTTCGACAGACAGGATCTTGATTACGAATTAAAAGGCGATCGCGCAGGGGCAGACGGAGACAATCTCCGCCTCTCGAGTGCATATCGTCTCCGGAGGAATCCTCGCACAAAGGATGACTCCGCGTTGGGCTTCGAGTTTCCTCAGCCTCGGCGCAATTTCAATTGCCCGCTTCGCGTGAGGCATCCACGGGACGCGAGATTAGCAGGGTTTTTCCGTTGCCCCAAATTGTTCGATCAGCAGATCGCGCAGTACGGATTTGAGTTCGTCGCAGGGAATGGCTTTCATCACGCGATCGCCGAGTTTTGCATCTTTCCCCACTTTACCGCCCATATAGATATCCACGGCTTCCACAGTTTTGCCATCTTTGCGAGTTTTGGTTCCCATCAAGCCAATGTCGGCGACTTGAGGTTGACCGCAGGAGTTGGGACAGCCGGTCCAGTGGATGCGGACTTTTTGGCTCAATGCCAGTTCTTCGGTGAGTTCTTGGGCGAGTGCCAAGGCACGCTGTTTGGTTTCCACTAGGGCAAAGTTACAGAATTGCGCGCCGGTACAGGAGACGAGTTCCCGCACGAGGGGCGCTGGGGTGAGGGAAAATTCTCTCAAGAGGGGTTCTTGTTGGAAGGCATCGAGTTTGGCCGTTTCGATGTGAGAGATAATAAGGTTTTGTTCCACAGTGAGGCGAATTTCTCCGTTGCCGTAGACTTGTGCCAGTCGCGCCACTTCAAACATGCGATCGGCTCTCAGGCGACCCACGGGAACGTGAAGTCCGGCATAATGAAGTCCTTGTTGCTTTTGCGGATGGATGCCCACACAATCCCGTTTTTCCCAGGCTATTTCATCTTTCGGGGCGGCTTCCGCAAGGGGAAAGCCCACTTCGGCTTCCACGGCGGCGCGGAATTTTTCCAGTCCCCACTCATCGATCAGCCACATTAATCGCGATTTTTGCCGATTGGCACGAGAGCCATTATCTCGGAAGACGCGCAGAATCGCACAACTGAGGTCGCTGAGTTGCTGGGGTTTCACCCAGGCATTCAAGGGGATGGCGGCGTCGCAGCGTTTGGCGGAGAAGAAACCACCCACGAGCACGTTGAAGCCAAATTCGCCGTTTTTGAAGGCGGGCACGTAGGCGAGGTCGTTGATTTCTGCGTGAACCGAGTTATCTCGACCACCGGCAACGGCAATGTTGAATTTTCGCGGGAGGTTCGTAAATTCGGGATTGCCTTCTCCCTGGTTGGTGATGGCATCCTGAATGGCTTGGCACAAAGGGAGGGTGTCGATAAATTCCCCTGCGTCAATGCCCGCCACCGGGGAACCGGTGATGTTGCGAACGTTGTCCATCCCGGATTGAATGCTGGTTAAGCCGGCTTGGTGGAGTTGTTTGAAGATTTCGGGGAAGTCTTCAAAACGAATGCCGCGCAGTTGCAGGTTTTGCCTGGTGGTGATGTCGGCGCTGCCTTCGTCTCCATAGCGTTGCACGATGCTGGCTAATACTCGCATTTGTTCGGCGCTGAGGATGCCGTTGGCAATCCGCATCCGCAACATGAATTTACCGGGGGTGACGGGTCGGAAAAAAATTCCGAGCCATTTCAGTCGGTGAATTAGGTCGTTTTCATCTAGGGCTTGCCAACCGATTTTGGCAAACTGTTCGAGTTCGTTTTTAACGGCTAAACCGTCTTTCTCGAATTTGTATTTCTCGAATTTGTTGAGTTTTACGGGAGGAGATACAGATTGAATCATGGAATGGGTTTTTTAGACTACTGAGGTTTTTTTGGAGCCAGAAGGACGAAAAATGGTGGTTTGCCTAGGGATACGCTGTTGGTTCTGTTTTTTTGGTAATCATAGGGGTTTGATTGTTTTTGCTAGTTGAAGTCGGAGAAGGGGAGAGAGTACAGAGATGGATGGGTCTGGAAAATGGAGTTTTTTGGTCGAGTTGTCTTCACGTTAAAAGAAGGGAAATTGAAGTTTGGTAATATTCACTACCAAAACTTTTGTTTTTTTTGAATTTTGCATGAGTCTGATGCAATTCCTACATCACATCGGCTGAAATGGGGGCTGAGTGCCTTGGCATCTATGAGGATGGTGGGTCAAGCTAGGGTCAGACGAGTTGCTCGTCTGTTTGGCTGATGTTTGGAATTCCGGATTGCCATGACTTTTGTTTCGTCGTCTTCACCTTCGCGCCGCAATGGATGCGGTCAAGTTGCGTCTGAGAATCGGTCTGAGATGCTAAGTGCGATGTTGGAGGTTTTGGAGTGGGGAGAGTTTGCCGATCGCTGGGAGGCGGCTAAACGGTTGCCGAGTTTTGGGCGATCGGCGTTGGAAGGTATTTTGGAGTTGTTGCGATCGCATCCCGATGATGCTGAGTTAGGTTGGTTTGCGGCTCAGGCGATCGCCCAGTTCGACGATTCGGCGGCGATCGCTACGTTGGTGAATTGGGTCACAACTGCGTCAGTGGATGAGGATGTGCGCGCAATGGCGGCGCGCGGGTTGGCGACTCTGGGGGAACCGGCGATCGCGCCTTTGAGTGAACTGTTACGGGAAAAACCCTGGCAGGTATTGGCGATTCGCACGTTGGCTCAGGTTCGTCACCCAGGGGCGATCGAACCGTTGTTTCCGCTGTGGGATGAGGGGAATCGGGAAGTGCGAGCGGAAATTTTGGCGGTGTTGGCAACTCGTCGCGATCGGCGAGCAATTCCGCTGATTTTGCAAGGGTTGAAGGATCTGGGGGCGCGGGTTCGCCGCGAAGCAACCATCGCCCTGGGGTTGTATGGCGATTTTGCCCCGGAGGTGGATGCGGTGGCGCTGTTGGAGGCGCAACTGCTCGATTTGGATCTGAGTGTGGCGCAACAAGCGGCGATCGCCCTGTCTCGGATTGGCACACCGACAGGGATTTCGGTGCTGGCGCGAATGCTGCGATCGGCCCATACCCCCCCGCCGCTTCAGTTCGATTTGATTCGCGCTTTGGGTTGGATCGAACATCCGGAGGCAATTGAGGGGTTGCTCTCGGCGCTCTCTGTTCCCCATGAGGGCCTCTGTGCGGAGACAATCCGGATTCTCTGCCAAATCCGCGATCCGCTCCTGACACCTCAGGTGGTGCAGGGTTTGGTCAATTGGTGGTATGCCAATCCCCCCCAGCGGGAAAGTCCTCACATCCGTCAGGCGATCGCCCTGGGATTGGGGAATTTCAACCAGCGGGAAAGTCAGGCGATCGTGCGATCGCTCCTGGAGGATCCCGATGAAGCGGTCCGCTGGCACGCTCGCGCTGGCACGAAACAAAGTTAGGCGATCGCATTCCTGAAAAGGGGCGGGGATTTGAAGGAATAAGGAATGTTTTCATCGGCTAACTGTTGCAGCTCTAAATTAAACTGCGATCGGCTTTCAGCAGTCCCCGACTCCTCATCTCAGCAATGAGCAAATCTTGCAGCGCTCCGCCTGCGACCATATCGCCCATCGCCTCTACACCTCCACCCTTTCCCATGAGATTGAACTCTCTATCCACCTCTGTGCAAGGCGGATCAAAAGTATCTCTCAAACTATTTTGGAACAATGGTATAATCTGCTGTGCCCTACTCTCTCAAGCTGGAACCTCCGGATCCGCCGCAAAGCCTTCAACCTAACAGAAGATCCCTAGAATCCTTTCCCAAAAAATCGCCTTTCCCGTGGAAAATCCCCACCCTCCTCGATTCCGGGTAGCTTTAGCTGAATCGGTTCTGAGTTGTCCGATTCGGGGGGTTCTGGCGGTTGTGCTTTCTTCCGTCCCCGCTTTCCAGTGGATTTGGTAGTTTTCGCCTTGGATTTTTTGGCGGTTTTGGCTTTGGGTTGGTTGGCGCGTTCCTCGCGAATGCGATCGAGGAGTACCGAGGCGGGTTCGTCTTTGGGGTCTTGGGGGACTAGGGAAAACGCATCTAATCTACACTCTATTCTTCTCTTCTTCGTCAAACTCCCCTTCACCAAAATCGCGATCGACTAACGCTTTTAAATCGGATTTGCTCCAGGGAGAACCATCGGGTTGCCGGGTGGATTTTAGCAGCGCTTCAATTGCTCCAAGTTCCGAACCCGTCGGTGGTGCTCCCGATGCTAACTCCCGCAACCGCTGCGCCTCGAGGGTCGATTCCGAGGCTAATTTCTCCCATCCGTTCTCAGCTTTCAGCACTCCGCGAGTCATCATCTCGGCAACGAGCAAATCTTGCAGCGCAAGGGTCGCGAGTGTCTCGGCGATCGCTTCCGGGGTTCGACCCATTCCAATGCGATCGAGGTGTCTGCGGAACGGTTGCAAGGCTTGCAAAATCGTTTGGTTGAGCGTTTCCCACAAGCGCAGCCTGTCGGAAAATTTCAGGTAAGGCAAGCGCTCCACAATCTCCTCGAACCCCACTGCACAATTCGGAGCGCTCATCACGTTCCGCACCAGCTTCGTCAGGGGCAAGTCCCCCTCAATATAGGCATTGAGTTCATCTGCCGTCACGCCCAAAAAGTTAAGCAGCGCCTCTCGGTTGCGCTTATA